>JAFAPJ010000049.1 GCA_019247255.1 Methylobacteriaceae bacterium
GCTCTGAGGCGGGCCGTCGGCGACGACCGGACGGTCAGCCCGGCTGATCGCCGACGAGGTGCTCGATCATCCAGCTGCCCGCGGGGCCGGGCGGCCGGTCGCGCGGATAGACCGCGTACATCGGCATCCGGCCACCGAAGGGGAGGGCATCCTCGAGCTCGAGCGCGACGAGCCGGCCCGCCGAGAGGTCCTCCTCCACGATCCAGCGCGGCATGAGCCCCCAGCCGAGACCCGCCTGCAGGAAGGCGTGCTTCGCGCCGAGATCGGCGAGCCGCCAGGTCCGGGCGGACATGACGCCGTAATCGCGCCCGGCCGTCAGCGTCGAGCGGTCGGTCAGGACGAGCTGCACCTCGGCCTGCAGCGCGCAGGGCGGCAGGGGGAGGCGCTCCCGCGCGAGCGTGTGGTCGGGCGCCGCGACCGCGACCACCGGCACCTCCGCCAGGCGCACGCGGGCGAGCTCGTCCGGCACGATCGGGAGCGAGCCCATGATCCCGATAGCCGAGCGCCCGTCGAGCACGGGCTCGACCACGGCGCCCAGCGCCTCGACCGAGAGGCGCAGCGGCACCGTCGGGTAGATCCGGCCGAAAGCCGCGACCGCCGAGGTGAGGGCGCCCAGGGGGAACATGACGTCGATCACGATCCCGAGCTCCGGCTCAAGGCCGCCGGCGAGGCCCCTGGCCTTCGCGCGGAGCGCCTCGACCTGCCCGGCGATCGACTGGATGTCGGCGAGAAGCGCGCGGCCCTCGGCGGTGAGCCGGGGCTTCCAATCGCTGCGGTCGAAGAGCTTGATCCCGAGCTGGTCCTCGAGGGTCGCGATGCCGTAGCTCACCGCCGATTGGGCGCGGCCGAGCCGGCGCGCGGCGGCCGAGAAGCTGCCCTCGCGCGCCGCCGCCAGGAGGATGCGCATCTGGTCGAGGGTCAGGCCGTCGATCATCTCCATCGCTCCTGACGATCGAGTTTATCGAAACTTCGTGGCTCCTGCGATCGTGCGGGACGGATTACCTGGGCGTCAAGCTCGGCGGCGAAGGCCGTCCGAGGCGAGCCACAGGGAACCCCGAGATGACGAAAGTCCTGATCGCTTTCTATTCCCGCACCGGCGTGACCGAGCAGCTGGCGAGCGCCATCGCCGAGGGCGCCCGGGCGGAAGGCGCCGAGGTGCGGCTGCGGCGCGCCCGCGAGTTCGTGCCCGCGGAGGTCATGGCCAAGGCGCAGGGCTGGAAGGAGCAGGCGGACGCCATGAACGCCCGCTACGAGGCGCCGACCGAGGCGGATGCCGAATGGGCGGACGCGATCGTGTTCGGCGGGCCGACCCGCTTCGGCGCGATCTCGGCCGAGCTCAAGGCCTATATCGACAGCCTCGGCGGGCTCTGGTTTCAGGGCAAGCTGAACGGCAAGGTGGGCTCCGCCTTCGGCTCGTCCTCGACGCCCCACGGCGGCAACGAATCGACGCTGATCTCGCTGTACAACCCGATGGCCCATCTCGGCCTCATCATCGTGCCGCTCGGCTATGCCGATCCGGCGATGTTCAAGGCCGGCACGCCCTACGGCGCGTCCTCCGTCTCGATGAACCAGGCCGCCCCGCCGAGCGCCGACGACCTCGAGGTCGCGCGCTTCCAGGGCCGCCGCATCGCGACGGTCGCCCGCGCGCTCAGCGCCGCGCACGTGACCGCCACCAAGGCCTGACCGGCTCGCGCACGGAGAACAACCATGACGAACGCCACCGCACCGGCCGCCGCGATCGGCCGGCTCCTTCTCTCGGCCATCTTCCTCCTGAGCGGCGTCAACAAGCTGACCGCGGCCGCCGCGACGCAAGGCTACATCGCCTCCGCCGGCTTGCCCTTCCCGGAGATCGCCTATTGGGTCGCGGTTCTCGTCGAGATCGGCGGCGGCCTCCTGCTTCTCGTCGGCTACCAGACCCGGCTCGCCGCCGCGGCGCTCGCGCTCTTCACGGTCGCGGCGGCCTTCGGCTTCCATGCCAAGTTCGGCGACCAGAACCAGTTCATCCACTTCATGAAGAACATCGCGATCGCGGGCGGCCTGCTTCAGGTTTTCGCCTTCGGGGCCGGCTCGTTCAGCCTTGATGGCCGCTCGGGGCGGAACGCCCCGCTCGGTCGCGCGGCCGTCGCCTGACCGGGCGTCCCGGCACCGCGCGCGAGGAGCCTGCCATGCAGCTCACCGGCCTCCATCACGTGACGGCGGTCACGGCCGACGCGCCGGGCAACCTGCGCTTCTATACGCAGGTGCTCGGCCTCCGGCTCGTGAAGAAGACGGTGAACCAGGACGACGTCTCGGCCTATCACCTCTACTACGCCGACGCTCTCGCATCGCCCGGCTCGGACCTGACCTTCTTCGACTGGCCGGTCCGGCCGGAGCGGCGAGGCAACCGGACCGTGACCCGGACGGGGCTGCGCGTCGCCGGCGAGGCCGCGCTCGGCTGGTGGGCGGACCACCTCGCGGCGCGCGGCGTCCAGCATGGCGGCATCGCGGAGCGGGACGGCCGGCTCGTCCTCGATTTCGAGGACCCGGAAGGGCAGCGGCTCACGCTGGTCGATGATCGCGGGGAGGGCGAGGCGCATCCCTGGGATCGCTCCCCGATCCCGACCGAGCGGCAGGTGCGCGGGCTCGGTCCCGTCGAGCTGACGGTGCCGAACCTCGCCCCCACGGTCGAGATCCTCGAGAAGCTCATGGGCATGCGCCGCGAGCGCGGCTACGCGCTCCCGGACGGGCCGGTCGAGGTCTACGCCATGGGGCAGGGCGGTCCGGCGGCCGAATTGCACCTCGCGGAACGCCCTCGCCTGGCGCCTGCCGGGCCCGGGGCGGGCGGCGTGCACCATGTCGCCTTCCGCACGCCCGACAAGGCGAGCTACCGGGCCTGGGCCGATCGGCTCGCCGCGCTGCGGGTGCCGAATTCGGGTCCGGTGAACCGGTTCTACTTCGAGAGCCTGTATTTTCGCGAGCCGAACGGGATCCTGTTCGAGATCGCGACCGACGGGCCGGGCTTCGCGACGGACGAGCCGCTGGACAGCCTCGGCGAGTCGCTGGCGTTGCCCGCCTTCCTCGAAGCGCAGCGCGCGGAGATCGAGGCTGGGCTGAAGCCGCTCTGATCCGCTGCGCAGCGCCCCGATCAGGCCGCGTCCTCTTCCCCGAGCGGATGGAGGCTCGCCATCATGGCGCGGGCGCGGGAGAGATCGACATGCGTGTAGATCTCGGTCGTGCCGAGATCGGCATGACCGAGCGTCTCCTGGATCGACCGGAGATCGACGCCGCCCGCCAGGAGATGCGTCGCGAAAGCGTGACGCAGCTTGTGCGGCGACAGCCTCTCGGGGCGCGGCAGGCCGGCGGCGCGGGCCGCCTCCTTGATCTCGGCGAGCGCCGCCTGACGGGTCAACGGCTTGCCGCCGTCGCGCACCGAGTGGAACAGCCAGACGTCCGAACGCGAGCCGTAGGCGGCCGCGAGCTCGCGCCAGCGCCCGATCGCCGCGACCGCCGTCGCGTGGAGCGGCACCAGCCGCTCCTTGTTGCCCTTGCCCCGGATCGTGAGCGCGCGGCTGCCCGGCCGCACGGCGCGGGCCGGCAGCGACACCGCCTCGCTGACCCGCATGCCGGACGCGTAGAGCGTCTCGAGGAGCGCTGCACGGCGCGCGTAGCCCGCCTGGCGATAGAGCCCGACGCCGTCGTCCGCGGCCCGCTCGTGCGCGGTCTCGAGGAGGCGCGCGACCTCGTCGACGCCCGGCGTGTAGGGGAGGTCGCGGGTCCGCCGCATGGGCGCGAGCTCGCCGACCGGGTCGCGTGCGGCCAGCCCTTCGCCGACAAGGAAGCGGTGGAGGGTGCGCAGCACCGAGCGGCGATGGCTGAGCGTCGCGGGCGCGAAGCCGCGCGCATCGAGCCCGGCGAGATAGGTCCGGACGTCGTCCGCCCGGACGGCATCAAGCGCGAGGCCGCGCTCGGCGAGGAAGCCGAGATAGCAGGCGAGATCGTCCCGGTAAGTCGTGAGCGTCCCGGCGGCAGCGCCGCGCTCGGCCGCGAGCGCGTCAAGCCAGAGCTCGGCCTGGGCGGCGTTGCGCCGTGCAATGCGGCTCGCGCGGACGGTTGCGGGATCGGTCGCCATGGCCCGGAGCATCGGGGAGCTGGGTTAAGCCGACCCCAACGGGCCCCACGGACTTCTTGTCAAAAGACCGCTTATGCGAATCGCGGATGGCCGTGCGCGGGTGATCGTGCGCCTGGCGCCCTCTTCGCGTAGGACGCCCGCATGAGCGTCGACCGAGCGAAGCCCCGTCCGTCCCGCGACATCGCGGACCTGCTGGCCATCATGGCGGCCCTGCGTGACCCCGTCGGCGGCTGCGCCTGGGACCAGGCCCAGAGCTTCGCGACCATCGCGCCCTATACGCTGGAGGAGGCCTACGAGGTGGCGGACGCGATCGCGCGCGGCGACCTCGACGATCTGCGTGACGAGCTCGGCGATCTCCTGCTGCAGGTCGTGTTCCACGCCCGCATGGCCGAGGAGGAAGGCGCCTTCGCGTTCCCGGATGTGGTCGAGGCGATCACCGCGAAGCTCATCCGGCGCCATCCGCACGTGTTCGGCGACGCGCGCGGGCTCTCGCCCGAGGCCGTCAAGGCGCAATGGGATGAGATCAAGGCGGCCGAGAAGGCCGCGCGCGCCGAGCGGCGGGGACCGGCTCAGCCGAGCAGCGTGCTCGACGGCGTGCCGCTGCCGCTGCCGGCGCTGACCCGGGCCGACAAGCTGACCCGGAAGGCCGCCAAGGTCGGGTTCAGCTGGACCACGACGGACGACGTCGTCGCGAAGGTCGAGGAGGAGCTGCGCGAGGTCCGTGAGGCCGTGCGCCAGACCGGGGCGAGTTCCGACGCGGTCGCCGAGGAGGTCGGCGACCTCCTGTTCACGGTCGCGAACCTCGCCCGGCATCTCGAGGTCGATCCGGAGGCGGCGCTCGCCGCCGCGAACCGCAAGTTCGAGCGCCGTTTCCGGTTCGTCGAGCGGTGCCTCGCGGAGGCTGGACGGTCGCCCGCGACGTCGGACCTCGCCGAGATGGACCGCCTCTGGGACGTGGCGAAAGCCGCCGAACGCGCCGGCGACCTCGTCTGACCGAGAGCGGGCGAGGGCGCGCGAGCCCCCTCGCCTGCCGACTTACTGGCGCGGCGGCTGCCCGGCCGCGGCCGGTGCCGGCGTACCACCCGCGGCCGGCGCGGCCGCGCCGCCGGCGTTGCTCTGCTCGAGGCGCTTGCGCAGCTCCTCGCTGCGCTTCTCGAGCTCGTCCTGCAGGCGCTTCTGCTGCTCTTCCAGGACCTTCGGGTCGATCGGCGCGCCGTCGAAGGCCTTAGCGAAGCCGGCGAGGGGCACCACGAAGGTGACCTCGCGGCCGACCTGGTTCTGCACGCTCACGTTGATGTTCGTGCCCTTCTTCATCGCGGCGACGAGGTCGTCCTTGAGCCCGACCGTCTCAGCGAAGCAGCCGTTCGGGAAGCAGATCGTGTAGGTGCCGGCGAGCGGCGAGGATTGGTCGACCGCGAAGCGGATGCCGGGCTTCAGGAGCAGGCCGAGCGGCATGAGGAAGCGCACGACCTTCTGGCTCTGCGCGCCCTTCACATCATAGACCGCGGTCGCGAGAACCGGCTGGCCCTGGTCCGACACGAAGTCGCGCGTCGTGTAGCAGATCTCGGCGTTGTTGGCCGGATCCTTGCCGCAAACCTTGGTCCATTCGGTCTGCGAGGGCTCGGCCTTCACGTTGACGATGAGCGGCCCGGTCTGGGCCTGCTGGCCCTGGAGAGCGCCGCCCTGCTGTGCGGGCGCGGCCGGCTGAGCGGGCTGCTGCTGCGCCTGGACGGGCGCGGGCGCGGCGGGACGGGGCTGCGCCGGCCTCTGCGGCGTCTGCGCCCCGGCCGCGCCGGCGATGGCGCAAAGAAGCCCGACCGGCACCGCCAAACGAGCGATTCGCGTCGTTGAAGACATCCCCAAATTCCTCGTCATCTTTGAAAGAGTTCGTCGCGTCCGGACGGGTGCCGGGTGGGCATCTCGGCACATGCGCGGGCGCTCCTTCCTCGGCGAATGAGGCGAAGGAAAGACGCGGCCCGTTCCTGTAGCGCTCCGACCCGGGATTGGCCAGCGCCAACCCGCATCGGATCGGGCGATGCTGCGCAAAGCCGGGGACAGCTGGTGGAGAGTCCTGCGGGCCGGCGAGGACGCGCCTATGTTGCCGCGACTGATTCGGACCGACCTCCCCCGGAATGATCGCCACCGCCAAGCGCAGTCTCGAGGTGCCGGCGAATGCCGTGCGCCCGGTCCTGCGCGCGCTCGTCGCGGAACGTGCGGCAACGGAGCCGGAGGAGATCGCCTTGCGGGACCCAGCCGACCGCGCCTCCTGGTCGGGCCGCGCGCCGGCCGCGCTCACCTGGCGCGACCTTCTGGAGCGCGCGGACCGGCTCGCGTCGGCGCTGGCGCGTCTCGGGCTCGAGCCCGGCGCCCGCATCGGCCTCCTCGGCCCCGCCGGCAGCGATTTCACCGCGGCCCTGATCGCGGTCGAATCGGCCGGGCTCGGCGCCTGTCTCCTGTCGCTCACGAGCGAGCCCGACGAGCTTCGTCACGCTCTGGAGCACGCGGACCTGCGGGCCGTCCTCGTCCAGGGGCGGGTGGGGGAGCTGCGCCCGGCCGCGACCCTGGCCGACCTCGCGCCGGCCCTGTTTCGGCTCCGCTTCATCGCCGGCTTCGGTCCGGGCCTCCCCGACGGTGTTCTCGACCTCGACGCGGCCCCGACCGGCCCGAGCCGCCTCCCCTTCGGTTTCGGCGGTCCCGCGCCGTCGCTCGTGACCTTCGCGGCGGGCGGTGCCGTCCTGCGGAGCCTGCCATCCCTCGTTGCGGCCTGCGCGCCCCTGCTTCACGCGCTGCGGCCGAGCGCGGGCGACCGGATCGTGAGCTGCCTCGCGGCCGACGACCTGAAGGGGCTCGCGACCGGCCTCCTTCCGGCGCTGCTCGCGGGCGCGAGCTTCGAGCCGATCCCGGTGTTCAGCGCGGCGGCGCTCGCCGAGGCGCTGGCCCGCCCGGGCCGGGTCCACCTTGTTGCGCCCGCCTGGGCCGAGAAGGCGCTTCGTCCGGTCGACCTGCACGGCGGGAGCCTCGTGCTCGTGCGAGACGCCGCCGGCGCCCTGCCCTCGCCCGAGCCTGCGCTCGCGTCCCGGGCCATCATCGACGTCGCGGCGCTGGGCGAGGTCGCGCTCCTCACGGGCGACCGTCGCACCGGCATCCCGGCCGCGAGCCCGGCGGGTCTCGACAAGCTGTCTGGCTGGGAGGTCCAGTCGGACGGGTCGCTCCGGCTCGCCGGCCTCGCGGCTGCTGGCGCGGCCGCGCTCCCGACCCCCGCTTCCCGCCGTCTCGGCACGATCGTTGCGGCTGGGCTCGGCGGCCCGTTCTCGTGGCCGCCGCGGTTCAGTGCCGAACGGGACGGCGCGAGGCTCGCGACTCTGGTTGACCGCTTGCGTGAACCTTCGCCATAGAGGCACGTTAGCGTTCCACCGTTCAGCCCGGGTGAGTCAGTGGTCGTATGAACAGCCTTCCCAAAGTTCTCGTCGTCGACAGCGGCGAGCGGTCGGCGACCGACCCCCTCTCGGTGGAGCTGGGCGAGTTGGGATTGGCGAGCGTGACGACGTCCCTGGAAGCCGCCGACGTCGTGCTCGACGTCATCGAGACACCGTCAGCCATCCTCATCAGGCTGCCGTCCTTCACCCGCGGCGCTGAGCGTGACGCGTTTCTCGAGCTCGCCAGCCGCCTGCGGGCGTCGTCCCGGACGGTCGGCGTCCCGGTGATCGTCTGGGATCAGGCTGCCGCGCAGGGCGGCATCAGCGCCATCCTCCGGAGCGAGGTCGGCCCGCAAGCGGTTTCCGGACCGGACCTCTGACGGCTGCCGGAGGCGGGGGCGCCGGCTTCGGAATTGGTACGCCGAGCGGCGACACCTTCTTGCCTTCCGCGACCGCGAGAAGCTCCTTCACGATCCGATTCGTCGTCTTGAGCCGGCGCGCCAGGTCGTCGACCTCGCGCAGGAACACGACCTTCATGTCCGGGCGGACCTTCGCGAACGAGCCCTGCTCGCCGACATAGGCCACGAGCCCGGTCGGGTTCGCGAAGGCATTGTCGCGGAACGACACGATGATGCCCTTCGGCCCCGCCTCGACCTTGTCGATGTTGGCGCGCCGGCACAGGACCTTGATGCCCATCACCGCCAGGAGCTGGTCGACCTCGGGCGGGACGGGACCGAAGCGGTCCACGAGCTCCGCCCGGAAGGCCGCGATCTCGTCCTCGCCCTCGAAGGTCGCCAGCCGGCGATAGAGCGCGAGCCGGAGCTGCAGGTCCGAGACGTAATCCTCCGGGATCGTCACGGGCGCCCCGACCGCGATCGTGGGGGACCATTGCTCGTCCTCCACCGGCTCCTCGACTCCCGCCTTCAGGGCTGCGACCGCGTCCTCCAGCATCTGCTGGTAGAGCTCGTAGCCGACCTCCTTGATGTGGCCGGATTGCTCCTCGCCGAGCAGGTTGCCGGCGCCCCGAATGTCGAGGTCGTGCGAGGCGAGCTGAAAGCCCGCGCCGAGCGTGTCCAGCGATTGCAGCACCTTGAGCCGCCGCTCGGCCTGCAGCGTCACCGGCCGCTCGGCGGGAACGGTGAAGAGCGCGTAGGCGCGGACCTTGGAGCGGCCGACACGCCCGCGCAGCTGATAGAGCTGGGCGAGGCCGAACATGTCGGCGCGATGCACGATGAGCGTGTTCGCGGTCGGGATGTCGAGCCCCGATTCGACGATCGTGGTCGAGAGAAGCACGTCGTATTGGCCTTCGTAGAAGGCGCTCATCACGTCCTCGAGCTGGCCCGCCGCCATCTGCCCGTGCGCGACCGCGACCTTGGCCTCCGGCACCTCTCGGGCGAGGAAGTCGCGAACCTCCTCGAGGTCCTGGATGCGCGGCACGACGTAGAAGGCCTGGCCTCCGCGATAGCGCTCGCGCAAAAGGGCTTCCCGGATAGCGAGGGGATCGAAAGGCGTCACGAAGGTCCGGACCGCGAGGCGGTCGACCGGAGGCGTCGCGATGATCGAGAGCTCGCGCACGCCCGTCAGGGCGAGCTGGAGCGTGCGCGGGATCGGCGTCGCGGTCAGCGTCAGCACGTGCACCTCGGCCCGCAGCTCCTTCAGCCGCTCCTTGTGGGTCACGCCGAAATGCTGCTCCTCGTCCACGATGATGAGGCCGAGATCCTTGAAGGTGATCGCCTTGGCGAGCACCGCATGCGTGCCCACCACGATGTCGACCGTGCCGTCCGCGAGCCCGGTCCGGGCGGCCTTCATCTCGCCCGAGGACACGAAGCGCGAGAGCTGCGCCACCTGGACGGGCAATCCGCGGAAACGCTCCGCGAAGGTCCGGTAATGCTGGCGCGCGAGAAGCGTCGTGGGCACGACGACCGCGACCTGCCGGCCTGCCATCACGGCCGCGAAGGCGGCGCGCAGCGCGACCTCCGTCTTGCCGAAGCCGACGTCTCCGCAGATCAGCCTGTCCATCGGACGGCCGGCCGTGAGGTCCGTCAGCACGGCCTCGATCGCCGAGAGCTGGTCGTCGGTCTCCTCGTAAGGGAAGCGGGCCGCGAACTCGTCGTAGAGCCCGTCGGGCGGGGCGAGCTTCGGCGCGGCCTTCAGGAAGCGCGCGGCCGCGATCTTCATGAGCTGCCCGGCCATCTCCCGGATGCGGCTCTTCATGCGGGCCTTGCGGGCCTGCCAGGCCCCCCCGCCGAGTCGATCGAGCTGGACCTCCGCCTCCTCCGAGCCGTAGCGGCTCAGGAGTTCGATGTTCTCGACCGGCAGGTAGAGCTTGCTCTCGCCGGCGTACAAGATCTCGAGGCAATCGTGCGGCGCGCCGAGCGCCTCGATCGTCTTCAGCCCCTCGAAGCGGCCGATCCCGTGATCGACATGCACCACGAGGTCGCCGGGCGTCAGCGCCGCGACCTCGGCCAGGAAGTCCTGCGGGCGCTTGGACACACGCTTCGGCCGGACGAGGCGGTCCCCCAGGATGTCCTGCTCGCCGAGGACCGCGAGGTCCCCGGCCTCGAACCCCGCCTCGAACCCCCAGACGACGATCGGGACCTCGGCCGGCGGCAGCGCCAGCGCGTCCGCGAAGAGGTTCGTCGGCCGCGCCTCCTTGAGGCCGTGATCGGCGAGGACGTGGCAGAGCCGCTCGCGCGAGCCGTCCGACCAGGCCGCGACCATGACCCGGCGCCCGGCCGCCTTCAGGGCCCGGACGTGGCCGACCGCCGCCTCGAAGACGTTCGCATTCGGATCCTGGCGCTCCGCGATGAAGTCGCGCCCGCGCCGCGCGCCGGCATCCACGACTTGGCGGTCGCCCGTCTCGACCTCCGCGAAGGGCGTCAGCCTGGCGACCGGAAGGCCGGCGACGCGACGCGACCATTCCTCCGGCGCGAGGTAGAGCGCGTCCGGCGGCAGCGGCCGGTAGGGCGGCGCGCCGGTATCGGGCCGCTTCGCGGCTTCGGCCCGTGCGTCGTAATAATCCTTGACCTGGGCGAGACGCTCGCCGGCCGCGTCGTCCGCGAGCGCGTCGAAGACGACGGGCACGTCCGGCACGTAATCGAAGATCGTGTCGAGCCGCTCGGAGAAGAGCGGGAGCCAATGCTCCATCCCCGGATACCGGCGACCCTCGCTCACCGTCTCATACAGCCGGTCGTCCCGCGGCGGAGCCCCGAAGGTCGCGACGTAGCTCTGGCGGAAGCGCCGGATCGTCTCGCTCGTCAGCTGCACCTCGCTCACCGGCACGAGGTCGAGCGAGCGCAGCTGGCCGACCGAGCGCTGCGTCTCGGCATCGAAGGAGCGGATCGATTCGAGCGAGTCGCCGAAGAAGTCGAGCCGCACGGGCAGCGGCAGGCCCGGCGCGTAGAGGTCGAGGATGCCGCCGCGCTGGGCGTACTCGCCGGGCTCGCGCACGGTCCCGGTCCGGCCGAAGCCGTTCGCCTCGAGCCAGGCGACGATCGAGTCCATCCGGATGACGTGCCCGGGCGCCGCCGAGAAGGCCTCGGCGGCGATGCGTACACGCGCCGGCACGCGCTGCACGGCCGCGTTCACGGTCGTGGACAGGATGCGCGGCCGCTCGGCCGAGCTGCGCGAGCGCGTGAGCCGGGCGAGCGCCGTCATGCGCTGCGCCGAGACGGCCCCCGTCGGCGAGACCCGGTCGTAGGGCTGGCAATCCCAGGCCGGGAAGCACAGGACCTCGATCTCGGGCGCCAGAAACTTGAGCGCGTTCTCGAAGGTCTGCCGGCGCTGTCCGTCGCGCGCGACGTGAACGAGGGCCGCCGGGCCCTCCCCCCGGGTCGCGAGGACGCGGGCGAGATCCGCGACGGCGAGCGCGTCAAAGCCGTCAGGCACGCCCGCGAGCGTCAGGCTCCGGCCCTGCCCGAGGGCGTCGAGCGCGGTCGCGAGCGGACCCGTGAGGGCGGGCGGACGAAGCTTGGCCATGCGATGTCGGGCGCCCTCGCGCGGGCCGCCCCCTTCAGCGGTTCAGGTCGGAAAAGGTTGCGAGCCGCTCGATGAGCGGCCCGGCGAAGCGATCCGGCGCCGGCTTCGTGCCGGTCACCCAGGCGAAGACGTCGGGCTCCGCCTCCTCGAGCAGCGCCTCGAAGAGGTCGAGCTCGGCCTCGGGAAGCGTCGCGATCTCGCGATCCGCGAACCGGCCCATGATGAGGTCGAGCTCGCGCGTGCCCCGATGCCAGGCGCGGAAGCGCGCGCGCTTGCGGCGCGGATCGAGCGCGTCGCCCTCGCCCTTCGGCTCGGGCCCGGTCCCTTCATGCATCTCGGGCATCGCCTCGGTATATAGCCGGGCGGCCCGGCTTCGCCAGGGCTCCCCCTCCCCACGATGTCGCTGCGCCCCGCCCTCCTCGACCCGCTCTTCGCCTCCGTCTCGAACCTGCCCGGTGTCGGCCCGAAGCTCGCGCAGGCCTTCGACCGGCTGCTCGGGGAGCCGGGTCGGCCGGCCCGGGTGCTCGACCTGCTGCTTCACCTGCCCGTCGGCTCCGTCTCGCGCGAGCTGAAGGGCTCGATCGCCGAGGCGCCCGCGGGCGAACCGCTGACGATCGCCGCCAAGGTCACGGCCCATCGCCCTCCCCCGCCGGTCCGGGCGCGCGCCCCCTACCGGGTCCTCGTCGAGGACGGGACGGCCGACTTGACCCTCGTGTTCTTCAACTGGCCCCAAAAGCGCGTCCAGGAGATGCTGCCAATGGGCGCCCGCGTCCTCGTCTCGGGCACGATCGAGCTCTGGGACGGGCACCGCCAGATGGTGCATCCGGCCCGGATCCTGCCGGACCGGCCCGGCGCCGACGCGCCGTCGGCGGAAGCCGTCTACGGGCAGGTCGAGGGCGTGTCCTCCCGGCTCGTCGCCCGGTTTGTCGGCGCGGCGCTCGCCCGCCTGCCGAACCTCCCCGAATGGCAGGACGATGCGTTCTCCCACCGCGAGAGCTTTCCACCCTTCGCGGAGGCGCTGCGCGAGCTGCACGACCCGACCCGGGGGCCGCTCTCGGCCGAGGCGACCGCCGAGCGTCCGGCGCGGCGCCGCCTCGCC
>JAFAPJ010000050.1 GCA_019247255.1 Methylobacteriaceae bacterium
GTCCATCGCCCGGGTGACGGAGAGGTACGAGTTCGGGTCGAAGCGCTCCACGAAGGTGATGCCCTGGTGGCGCAGGTAGCTTTCGATCTGGAAGTCGGCGTCGAACGAGAAGGTCGGCGCGTCTCCGGCCTGGAAGGCGCGGCCGAACTTCCGGTGAAGCGCCCCCTCCGAGAGATAGGTGATGTGCGCGCCCATGCGGGCGACCGCGAGGCCCTTCCGGGGTCGGACGCCCTCGTCGAGATAGCGCCCGGCGCGCCAGTCCGGATCCGCCATCACGGCCTGGCGGCCCACCTCGTGGAAAGCGATGTTCTGGGCCGAGTGCCGGGCGCCCGTCGCGATCGGCATCGCGGCGAAGACGCGCTCCGGGTAGCTGGCGGCCCATTGCAGGACCTGCATGCCGCCCATGGACCCGCCTATGACGCAGAACAGGGACGGGATGCCGAGCCGCTCGACGAGGGTCGCCTGGGCGCGGACCATGTCGCGGATCGTGACGAGCGGAAAGTCGACCGCCCAGGCGCGACCGGTCGCCGGGTTGGGCGAGGCGGGACCGGTCGTCCCCATGCACCCGCCGACGACGTTGGCGCAGATCACGAAGAATCGGTCCGTATCCACGGGACGGCCGGGACCCACGAGGGATTCCCACCAGCCGGGCTTGCCGGTCAGCGGGTGGCGGTTCGCGACATGCTGGTCGCCCGTCAGCGCGTGGCAGACCAGGATCGCGTTCGACCTGTCGGGATTGAGCGTCCCGTAGGTCTGGTAGGCGATCTGCCAGGGGCCGAGGGTCAGGCCGGCGTCGAGGGGCAGGGCCGCGTCCGGACCGAAGCGCATCACGAGGCTCGTCGGGTCCAGGCTTTCCCGATGCGGCGGCGGGGCGACCGCGAGGCCCAGGGCTGGCGCGTTCATGAGGCCGGTCTTGGCGGAAGGGAGCCGGCGAAGTCAACGAACCGGATGGCTCGGGAGCGGGCTCGCCCCAGGGGCCGCTTGCCATCGGCCCCTCCCCCGCCGGAGAAGCCGAGCGAGGGAGGGCGCGCGATGAGCGACACGGCACTCGCGGAGATCCGGCGCGAGATCGACCGCATCGACGAGGCGATGCACGGGCTCCTCATGGAGCGGGGGGAGCTTATCGGACGGCTCATGGCCACGAAGGGCACCGTCCAATCGGGGGCGGCGTTCCGACCCGACCGGGAAGCCTCGATGATGCGGGCCTTGGCGCTGCGCCATCGCGGCCTCCTGCCGCTCGATACGGCCGAAGGCATCTGGCGCGTCATCATCGCGACCTTCACCTACGTCCAGGCGCCCTTCGCCGTGCAGGCCGACATCTCGGGCGGGGACGCGCCGATGCGCGATGCCGCGCGCTTCCATTTCGGCTTCACGGTGCCCTACGAGCCGCGCGCGAGCGGCTCGGAGGTGATCGCGGCTGTCGCCCGCTCGCGCGGCGACCTGGGCCTCGTTCGGCTCGATCAGGGCGCCCGCGCCGGCGCCTGGTGGCGCAAGCTCGAGGGCTGGGACGCCCCGCGGGTGATCGCCCGGCTTCCCTTCATCGAGCGGCCCGACCACCCGGCGGGTACGCCGCTTCTCGTCGTCTCGCGACCGCTCGCGGCGCCGGGCGCCCGCGACGTGATCCTCTGGTCCGTTCGGGCGCCACGATGGAGCGCGGCGGCGGAGGACGCCGTGCTCGCAGCCGGCGGGGAGGTTCTGGCAAGCGCCGGCGAGCCCGACGGGCTCGCGGCCCTTCTCGCCGTTCCGGGTGACGTCGACCGGGACGCGCTCACGCGTCTGTTCGCGGGGGCCGGCGCGCCGATCACGTCGCTCGGCGAGATCGGGGCGCATGCCGAGCGCTTCCGCGCACCTGCGGCGGAGCCTCCTCACGGGCGCTGAGTCCGGCCATCACGAGATCAAGATGGGCGGCTGCGTAGCGGTCAAGGTCGAGCGGCTCGACAGGCTCGAAGACGAGCTTCCAAACGGCCGCCATGATGGCGGGCCCGATCACGACCTCCGGCTGGCGCACCGCCGGGCCGTCGCGAAACTCGCCGCGGGCAACGCCGTCCGCGAGGATCGCGGCGAGCAGCCCCCGGCCGCGCGAGACGATCTCGCGGTGGTAGAAGCTGACGAGGTCGGGAAAGCGCTCGGCCTCGGCGATCAGGAGACGCATGATCTGCCTGCGTTCGGTCGCGACGAGCTCGCGATAGACGATCGTCAGCACTCCGCGCAGCTGATCCGCACAGCTCGTCGACGTGTCCATGCGGGCGCGCCCGACTCCGTCGAGCAGCGGCCGGAAAGCGTCGCGCACGACCGCCTCGAACAGCGCCTCCTTGGTCGAAAAGTAGAGGTACACCGTGCCTTTCGCGACGCCGGCTCGGGCCGCCACGTCTTCGAGCCGCGCGGCCGCGAATCCCTTTTCGGCGAAGACCGCGAGCGCCGCAGCCGCGATTTCGGAGGGGCGTGCGTCCTTGCGACGGCGGCGGCCGGATGTTTCGGGCATCGGCGGATCGGCGAGCTTCATCGTGCCTCTGTGCAACGTCTTCCCCCCTGAAACCAAACGGTCTAGACCGGGTTAGTGACCGGTTGGTCAGTCAAAAGGGAGAGCGTCGTGGCGAAAACGGGTGTTCTGATCGTGGGAGCCGGCCCGACCGGCCTCAACCTCGCCCTTCAGCTAGCCCGGCGCGGGATTCCGGCGCGCTTGATCGAAGCGCATGATGGACCAGGCGAGAGATCGCGCGCCATGGGCGTCCACGCCCGCACGCTCGAATTCTACCGCCAGCTCGGCTTCGCTGACGAGATGGTGGCGGACGGCATCGAGGCGCACAGGTTCAACCTGCGCGAAGGCCGCGCCGACGGCGACGGCCGCGTGGTCGCGAGCGTGACGCTCGAGGAGATCGGCGCGGGGCTGAGCCCCTACCCTTTCATGCTCGCCTACCCGCAGGATCGGCACGAGCGCTTCCTCATCGGCAAGCTCGAGGAGGCTGGCGGACGCGTGGAGTGGCAGACCAAGCTCGTCGGGTTCGAGGACGTCGGGAGTCAGGTTCAGGCCAGGATCGTCGGGCCGAACGGAGCTGAGGAGGCCGTCGACGCGGCCTACCTTTGCGGCTGCGACGGCGCCCATAGCCGCGTCCGGGAGACGCTCGGGATCGGTTTCCCGGGCGGCACATACGAGCAGCTCTTCTACGTGGCGGACGTCAAGATCGCCTCAGGCTTCGAGCGCGACATCATCGCCAATATCGGCGAGCACAGCCTCGCGCTCATGTTTCCCGTCCGGGCCGCAGGCATGCAGCGGCTGATCGGGCTCGTGCGGCCCGAGCTCTCGCACCGCACCGACCTCACCTTCGAGGAGATCCGCGGCGAGGTCGAGCCGCTCGTGGGCGTCGAGGTCACCGAGGTCAACTGGTTCTCGACCTATCGCGTCCACCACCGGGTGGCGGAACGCTTCCGGGTCGGACGCGCCTTCCTGCTCGGCGACGCCGGCCACATCCATAGCCCCGCCGGCGGCCAAGGGATGAACACGGGAATCGGCGACGCGATGAATCTCGGCTGGAAGCTCGCCGACGTCCTGCGCGGCCGCGCGTCTGCCGAGATCCTCGACACCTATGAGCCCGAGCGGATCGCCTTCGCTCGCTCGCTCGTCGCGACAACCGACCGGGCCTTCACGCCCATGATCGCCGAGAGCTGGACGGGCGAGCTCTTCCGTCGCGTGGTCGCGCCTCTGGTGCTCTCGGTCGCGACGCG
>JAFAPJ010000125.1 GCA_019247255.1 Methylobacteriaceae bacterium
GGGTTCGACGAGCCCGCAATCGAGCGCGCGCATCCGGCCCGTGTTGCCGGTCGCGAGGCAGAAAGCCTCCTCGGCCGGGAGCTCGCCGAGGGAGGAGAGCATCGCGATCATGCGCAGGATGCCGAGCGGCTGGACGCCGGACCCCGCGGGCCCGTCCGTCCCGAGGATCACGCGCTCGAGCTGCCCCATCTCGCGCGCGAGACGGAGCGTGTAGAGCGCCGCCCGCTCGTTGCCGTTATGGACGAGTTCGAGCCCGCGTCCGCAGCCCTCGCAGATGCAGCGGATCTCGCGGTCCGGCAGGGCCGTGTGCCCGCCGTTGATATGCCCGACGACGTCCGTGTCGGCCTCGAGCACGACGGCCGAGTCGATGAGGCCGGAACCCGGGATCGACGGCCCGCCCGTGTGAATGGTGGACTGGATCCCGTATTTTCGGGCCCAGCCGACCATGCGCCGGGCCGTCGGGCCGTCCTTCACGCCGCCGAGCCCGACCTCGCCGAGGAGCGTCACGCCTGCGCCGGCGAGCTCGCGGAAATCCTCCTCCGTCATGCCGGGCTCGATCACGGGCGCGCCCGCATGGACCTTCATGCCGCCCGGCCGGAAGGCCGTGAAGGCGCGCTGGGCGAAGATCGCCATCGCCTTCACGCCGACGACGTCGCGGGGTCGCCCGGGCGTGTGGACCTCGCCGGCCGAGATCATGGTGGTGACGCCGCCGTTCAGCGTCGAATCGATCCAGTTCAGCTGGCTCTGCCGCGGCGTCCAATCGCCCGCGACGGGGTGGACATGGCTGTCGATGAGGCCGGGCGCGAGCGCGGAGCCGCGCGCGTCGACGGTCGCCGCGGCGCCCTCCAGGTCGAGATTCGCGGCCCGTCCGACGGCCGCGATCCGGCCCCCGACCGCGACGATCGTGTCCGCGTCCAGGATGGGACGGGACAGGTCGCCCGACAGGAGAAGCCCGATGTTGCGAATGACGAGCTTCGCGTCCGGGTCGACGACCGCTTGCGGGTCCTGCGCCATGTGAGCCCTCCCGAGATCCTTCGTAGGCGAACGACCTCGGGCCGGAAAGGCGCGCCGTGAGGGTCAGGCGATGCCGCGCGGCGGCCTCTCCGCACCATCTCTCCGGCGCGCGCCGGGTTCGGCGGATCCGGACCCGGCGCGTGCCGGCGGCTCGGCCTGCAGGGTGAGCAGGAGGCGCTCCAATTGATCGAGCCCGCCCGCCGCGACGCGGGCGACCTCGGCGCCGGCCGCCGTCAGCCGATCCTGTCCCCGCCGGCGGCGGAGCATCGCGAGGCCGAAGCTGCGCTCAAGCTCGGCGATGTCGGCGCGGAGCGCACGGGCCGGGCGGTCGAGCGTCGCGGCCGCCCGCTCGACCGAGCCGCGACGGCGAATGGTGACCAGCGCGTCGAGATGCGCGAGCTCGGTCCGAACCAAAAGTGGGATCGCCATGGGAATCGCCGTCCGGGGCGACGTTCGCGCAGGCGTCCCGCCTCGTCTTGTGTCCCGCTCTCATCCGGCTCCCTCGATTTCGACGTCCAGACGGAAGCAGGGATCGACAAAAGGCGTGCGGTTTCGGTGAGCGGCGTGCACGGGCCGGGGCTAGGCTGTCTCAGTCGGCGCGAAGGGGTCGTCACCTCGTGATGGCCGGCGACGAAACGATCCGGCTGCGCGCGTCGAAGAAGCATATGGCGGAGCCCTCCGCCCGACGAGGCGCCCTCGGCGCCGATTGCGATCGAACGAGGCAGGACCATGCGAACGTCATCTGCTGAGCCCGAACCGAGCGTCACGGTCGCGGGCCGGTCGCCGCCGCTCGCCCCCCTTGGGGCGGCCCTCCTGGGGGCGGGATTGTCAGGGCAGCCGTTCGCCGGCCCACCGACGGCGCGCGACGAGGACGGGCTTGCCCCCGAGGACCTGTCGCTCGCGGCCGTCGAGCATTTCCTGACGGCGGCGCGTGTCGGGGGCTGGACCGAGGCGGCCCTGACCCTGGGGATCGCGGAGGACGAGATCCGTCGATCCGTCGCAGGTCTTGAGCGTCAGCTCGGGGTGCCGCTTCTTGCCTTGGGCGAGGATGGCCTGCTTCACCCGAGCCGCGGCGGTGCGCTGATCGCGGATGTCTGCCGCGCGCTGCGGCGCGACCTCGAGCAGACGGTCCGGATGGTGCGCGACACGGAAGGCTGCTCGCGGGGCGGGCTCGCGCCGTGGCAGCTGCGGCGCGCCACGCAGTACCTGACCGAGAACCTGCGGCGGAACATCCCGCTGGCCGAGCTCTCGGGCCTGGTCGGGCTGAGCGCGACCCATTTCTGCAACGCCTTCAAGCAATCCACCGGCTTGCCGCCGCATCGCTGGCAGATGCGCAAGCGGGTCGAGCGCGCGAAGGAGCTCATGACTTCGAGCTCCCGGCCGCTCGTGCAGATCGCGCTGGAATGCGGCTTCGCGGATCAGGGCCACCTCTCGACCGTGTTCCGGAAGGTCGTCGGCGTGAGCCCCGCGACCTGGCGGCGCCAGGTCAAGGCCTGACGCGCGGCCGACCGGCCCGCCTTACCCGAGGCCGACGAGCCGGAGGAGACCCTCGAGGATCGCGACCCCCGCGTCCAGGAGGAGAGCCGTCCAGGCGAGCGCGAGGAGGCTGAATCCGAGCGCCACGAGGAACGGCCGCCCGTCCCGAGCCCAAGCCCATTGGACACGCGCTTGCGGGACGACGCGCGCGCGCCGGCCGTAAAGCCGCCCAGCCGATCAGGATGAAGGCCCCGCCACGTCGATCATCGCCATGGGCGGGGTCCGGTGGGGCGCGACACAGGGCGCCTGCGTCGAGCCGTCAAGGCTCTTGTGCTCGGCGGAGCGATCGTCGAAAAGAACGACAGAACCGAAACGACGAACGACGACAGCCGAAACTCTCATGGACCAACCTCGCCTCCCGGCCGGCCTCCATCCCGAGACCATCTCCATCCATGCCGGGACGATCCGGTCGCAGTTCAACGAGGCCTCCGAGGCGCTCTTCCTCACGCAGGGGCACGTCTACGACTCGGCGGAGCAATGCGAGCGGCGTTTCGCGGGCGACGAGGAGGGCTTCATCTACGCCCGCTTCTCGAACCCGACGGTCGCGATGTTCGAGGCCCGCATGGCGGCGCTCGAGGGCGCGCAGGCGGCGCGCGCGACCGCGACCGGCATGGCGGCCGTCACGGCCGCGCTCGTCGGGCAGGTGAAGGCCGGCGACCACGTGGTGGCGGCGCGCGCGCTGTTCGGCTCCTGCCGCTACGTCGTCGAGGAGTTCCTCCCCCGCTACGGGGTCGCCTCGACGCTCGTCGACGGGCGCAACCTCGACGCCTGGCGGGCCGCGATCCGGCCGGAGACCCGCGTCCTGTTCCTGGAGAGCCCGGCCAACCCCACTCTCGAGGTGATCGACATCGCAGGCGTCGCGGCGATCGCCCGCGAGGCCGGTGCCCGGCTCGTCGTCGACAACGTCTTCGCGACGCCGCTCTGGCAGCGGCCGCTCGCGCTCGGGGCCGATTGCGTCGTCTACTCCACGACGAAGCACGTCGACGGCCAGGGCCGCTGCCTCGGCGGCATCGTGCTCGCCTCCGAGGCCTTCATCGGCGAGCACATCCACACCTACCTGCGGCAGACGGGGCCCGCGATGTCGCCCTTCAACGCCTGGGTCATGCTGAAGAGCCTCGAGACGATGCCGCTTCGGATCGAGCGCCAGACGCGCAGCGCCGGACTCCTGGCGGACCGCTTCGCCGACCACCCGAAGGTGCGGCGGCTCACCTATCCGGGCCGGCCGGACCATCCGCAGGCCGACATCATCGCCCGGCAGATGACCGCCGGCTCGACGCTGCTGGCGATCGAGCTCGACGGCGGCAAGGCCGCGGCCTTCCGGTTCATGAACGCGCTGCGCATCGCCCGCATCTCGAACAATCTCGGAGACGCGAAGAGCCTCGTCACGCATCCTGCGACCTCGACCCATCAGCGCTTCAAGCCGGAGGAGCGGCTCGCGATGGGGATCGACGAGGGCCTGGTCAGGCTCTCGGTCGGGCTCGAGCATCCGGACGACCTCGCGGACGATCTCGAGCGGGCGCTCGCGGCGATCTAGCGCTTTGCTATTCCGCGCGCAGGGGGCGCCGGAGCAGGGCCTCGGCCGCGGCCGCGACGCTCAGGCGGCCGGCGATCACGGCTGAGACGGCCTCGGCGATCGGCATCTCGATCCCGGCGGCGCGCGCGAGCCGCACGAGCGCATCCGCCGTGAAGGCGCCTTCGGCGAGCTTCCCGCCTGCAGCTTCGCCCGGCGGCACCCCCCGGCCGATCCTGACCCCGTAGGCGAAGTTGCGCGAGGCCTCGCTGGCGCAGGTCAGGATCAGATCGCCGAGGCCGGAGAGCCCGGTCAGCGTCCCGGGCCGGGCCCCGTAGGCGAGGGCGAAGCGGGTCAACTCGGCGAAGCCGCGGGCGACGAGCGCGGCCTTCGCGCTCTCGCCGAGGCCGCGGCCCTCCACGATGCCGGCCGCGATCGCCAGCACGTTCTTGGCGGCGCCGCCAATCTCGACCCCGCGGACATCCGTCCCGTGATAAACCCGGAAGGTCGGGCCGGAGAGCGCGAAGGCGAGCGCCTCGGCGAGCCCGGCCTCCTCCGCCGCGAGCGTCACGGCCGTCGGCAGCCCGCGCGCGACATCGGCCGCGAAGCTTGGGCCGGACAGGACCGCGACCGGGGCGCGAGGCCGGACGGAGCGGACCGCGTCGCTCAGGAAGCGGTCCCGCTCGCGCTCGATGCCCTTGGCGCAGATCACGACCGGCGCGGCGGCCGAAAGCGCCGGCCCGAGCCGGGCCACGACGTCGCGCATCGTCTGGGCCGGCACGACCGCGAGCGCGGCCCCGGCCTCGGCGAGATCGGTCGGATCCGCCGTGACCCGGATCGCGGGCGGAAGCGCGAGGCCGGGGAGCGCCGGGCTCTCCCGGCTCTCCCGGATCGCGGCGGCCCGGACCGCGTCGCGCAGCCAGAGCGTGACGGTCCGGCCGGGCGCGGCGGCGGCCGCCGCGAGCGCGAGCGCCGTTCCCCAAGCGCCGCCGCCCAGCACCGCCACAGGCGCGTCCGGCCTCACAGGCGCGCCTTGCCGCGCAGCTGGAGCGAGCGGCGGTTGAGCGCCGCGAGGTCCGCCTCGCC
>JAFAPJ010000428.1 GCA_019247255.1 Methylobacteriaceae bacterium
CTGACGCCCCGGCCGAGCCGGGCAGGCGGACGCTACGGCGTGAGGCTTTAAGGAACGCTCAAAGCGCTCGGGGACGAAGCCGGTCGCGCGGGGGCGAGGCCCTGGGCCGCGAACGCGTAGCCGGCGAGCACGCCGCTGATCATGCCCTCGAGGCTGAAATTGGCCCGGACGTAGCGGCTGAGCTCGCCCGAGATGCGCGCCTGCTCGGCCGGCGAGCGGCCGTGGACCTGCATGATCTTCGCGGCGAGCGCCTCCGGACTGTCCGGTGGGATCAGCTCGTGCCCGTAAGGTCCGAAGATCTCCGGGATGCCGCCCACATTCGTGGACACGATCGGCTGCCCGGCCGCCACCGCCTCGAGCACGACGTAGGGCAGCGATTCCGCCCGCGAGCAGATGACGATCGTCCTCGCGGCCGCGAGCGCTTGCCGGATCGGCTGAGGGGGAACGAAGGCCGTCGAGTCCCAGATGCCGCGCTCCTTGGCGCGCGCCTTGAGCTCGTCCCCGCTCGGGCCTGAGCCCACGACCATGAGTGTCAGCCGCATGCCATGTTGGCGGCGGAGCAGCGCGACCGCATCGATAAGGGTCTCGATGCCTTTCGCCATCCGGAGCTCGCCGACATAGACGAGATCGAATGGGTCAAGCTTCCGGTCGAGAGGCGCGAATTCAGCTTCTGCCAGGCCGTTATGCGCGATCCGCACGAGCGTCGGCGGGCTCCCGCAATAGGTCTCGAACCGGTCCCGGATATAGTCGCTCTCGAAGAGAAGCACGTCCGTGCGCCGCGCGAGCAGCTTCTCGGCTCCCATGAACAATCGGTGGGCGGGCGAGCCCGGATAATAATTGAAGCTGCCGCCATGGGGCGTGTAGGCGCGGATCACTTGCGCGCCTCGCGAAGGTACGACGACGGAGCGGGCGAAGGCTCCGCCTTTGGAGCCGTGACCGTGCAGGACGTTCGGCTGGAGGCGGCGGCAGGCGCGCGCGAGCGCCGCGATGCCGTAGAGATCGAGCGGATGCACCTGCCGCCGCATCGGAATGCGGATGAGCCCGAGCGTGAGATGCGGCTCGAGCTCGGCCAGCGCCGAGCGGGCGCGTTCCCCGCCCGTGCTCGAATCACAGAAGATCCCGACGTCGTGGCCGCGTGCAGCCTGACCACGGGCCAGGTCGAGCACGTGACGGAACAGCCCGCCGAGCGGCGTCCGAAAGACGTGAAGGATGCGCAGCCGCTCCTCCGGGGTCATGACCGGGCTCCCGTCGCGGCGCTCAGAACCACCGCTCCTTGATGACGATCGTGTCGCCGGGCCGGATCGGGAAGGTGATCGGCACCTCCGCCGTGGAGAGCCCGCGCGGCGTCCGGCGCGTGACCTCGGCCGTGCCGCGCTCACCACGCGGGGTAAATCCGCCCGCAAGTGCGACGGCCGTTTGAACGGTCATGCCGGACTGATAGGGAAACTGGCCGGAGGTCGTGACCTCGCCGAGGATGAAGAACGGCCGGTAAGTGTCGACCTCGACGGAGACTTTCGGCTCCCGGAGGTAGCCCGCCCGGAGCCGGCCCTCGATCGCCCCCGCCGCACCCGCCGTTCCCATGCCGCCGACCTCGACGGGGCCGACGAGCGGCATCGTGATTCGGCCGGCGCCGTCGACCTGGTAGATGTTCGAGAGCGAGTCCTGACCGAAGACGATCACGCGCAGCTTGTCGCCGGTCGCCAGCGTGTAGCCTTCCGGGCCCCAGCTGTCGGCCCGGACCGGGCGGGCATCGGGGCGGCCGGGAGGCTGCGGCACGGGCCGAAGCGAGCCCGTGGTCGCGGGCGAGGACGGGGGAGGGCCCGACCGGGCCGTCCGCATGCAGCCGGCGGCCGGGGCCGACAGGAGGAGAAGCGCGAGAAGGCTGCGCCTATTCATGGGGTGACTGTCCCGACTGACCGGACGATGGCCAGAGGGGTAAGCTCTGCGTGGTTAACGGAGAGTTCCAGGCGCCCGGTCGCCCGGACCGGCGGGAGGAACGGAGCGCTCGTTTAACTCACCCTCAACCTTAATCGGGTGTCCTCCGGTCAGCTTTTCCTCGACTCTCCGGGACACGATCATGGCGCAGACTTTGGCGGCTCAGCCCCCGGCGGCGGCGCCCGTCGCGGAGCTCGGTCTCGGCGACATCGGCCGCGCCGTTCGGCGGCGCTGGCTCTTCGTCCTGATCCCGACCGCGCTCGTCTTCCTCGGCTCCGCGATCTTCGTCTCCATCGTGACGCCGCGCTACACGGCCGAATCGAAGCTCCTCCTGCAGGCCGGCGACAGCTACTACACGCGGGTGGCCGAGGAGCGGCTCAACGAGCAGCAGCTGCTCGACGAGCAGGCCGTCGCGAGCCAGGTCCAGATCGTGCAGTCGCGCGATCTCGCCCGCGACGCGATCCGGAAGCTCGGTCTCGTCGGCAATTTCGAGTTCGATCCGGGTGCCGGCGCCATGGGGCTCCTCCAGCGAGTCGGCGTGCTCGTCGGCCTCGTGAAGGACCCGGGCTCCCGGCCGCCCGAGGATCGCGTGCTTGAGAAATATTTCGACAACCTGAACGTCTATCAGGTGGGCAAGTCGCGAATCGTGTCGATCGAGTTCAAGTCGAAGGACCCGGCGCTCGCCGCGAACGCGGCCAATACGGTCGCCGAGCTCTATCTCTCGCTGCAGGGCGACGCGAAGCGCGACGTCTCACGTTCGGCCTCCGCCTGGCTCGGCACGAACATCGACGGGCTGCGCAAGCGCGTCGCCGACGCGGAGGCCAAGGTTGAGGAGTACCGCGCTCGCAGCGGCCTGTTCGCCAACGGCACGACGACGCTCCCCTCGCAGCAGCTCTCGGAGCTCTCCGGTCAGCTCGCCCAGGCGCGCACGGCCCAGGGCGACGCGATGGCGAAGGCCAAGCTCATCCGCGAGCTCGTCAAGGAGGGCCGCGCCTTCGAGATTCCGGAGGTCGCTAACAACGAGCTCGTCCGGCGTCTCATCGAGCAGCGCGTGAATCTCCGGGCTCAGCTGGCGCTGGAATCGCGCACGCTCCTGCCGCAGCACCCGCGCATGAAGGAGCTGACCGCGCAGCTCGCCGACCTCGAGGGCCAGATCCGCGGGGCTGGCGAGCGGACCGCCCGCTCGCTCGAGAACGATGCCCGCCTGGCGGCCGGCCGCGTCGGCACGATCGAGGCCGCCATGGAGGCGCAGAAGAAGGTCGTCGCGCAGGCGAACGAGAGCGAGGTCCAGCTGCGCGCCCTCGAGCGCGAAGCGCGCACCCAGCGTGAGCAGCTCGAGAGCTATCTCGCCCGATACCGGGAAGCGACTGCGCGCGACAGCGCGGCCGCGACCCCGCCCGATGCCCGAATCGTGTCCCGCGCGGTCGAGCCCTCGCTGCCGTCTTTCCCGAAAAAAGGTCCGACCGTCCTCCTCTCGACGCTGGCGGCGCTCATTCTCTCGGTCGGCGCGATCGTGGCCCGCGAGCTCGTCGCCTCGCCGAGCGGCAGCGGCGCGATCGGTCAGCAGGTCGCGGCCGTCCCGGCGGCGACGGTCGCGGCCGAGAATCCTGTTGCAGCCTTAGCCCCCGCCGCCGCCTCGGCCGACCCGCGCTACGATTTCGGCCAGCTCATCGCCAGGCTCTCGTCCCACCCTGTCGAGGGGCGAGGTCGGCGCATCCTGGTCACGGGCATCGCCCGCGCCGGGCAGGAACGGGACGTCGCGCTCGGTCTCGGCCTGACGCTCGCCCGCGACTTCGCCACGATCCTGGTCGAGGCCGATCCCGACGACATGGCGGAAACCGGGGCCTATCCGGGGCTGACCGACCTCGTGGCCGGAGAGGTCAGCTTCGCCGACGTGATCCGGCCGGAGCCGGGCAGCCGCCTCCACCGCGTCGGCATGGGTCTCCTGCGCAACGACGCCCTCACGGGCGGGCCGGAGGGCGTCGACGTGGTCCTGGCCGCACTCGAGCGGACCTATGATTGGGTGGTCTGCGGTCTCGTCGGCGGGGGAGACGGCACCCTGCTCGGTCTCCTGGCGCCCCGCTTCGACGCGGTCGTGATCGCGTCGAACCTCGAGCCCGCGAACCAGGATCTCGTGCGCGCCTACGAGGCGGCGCGGGACGCGGGCGCAAGCGACGTCATCGTGGCGCGCGAGCAGAGCGGAGCGGATCTCGACGTGGCGGCGTGAGCTGCCGCGGGTGGGCTGCAGGCGTCAGCCGCTCATCCGGGCCCGGACGCGGCGCACCGTCCGCAGCGCGCCCATCAGACGCTTCGAGCGCTTGACGTGCCGACGGGCGGCCAGCGCGCCGTCGGCGGCCAGCTTGGCGAGATGGCCGGCCGTGGTGACCGGCAGGACGACGTCGGTAAGCTCCTCCACCTCCTGGCAGAAGCGCCGTTTGTAGAGCCCGTCGCCCGCTCCGAAATCGAAGACCCGCCGGTTCACCCGGCAGCAATGGGCGATCACCTCCCAGGCGATCTGGTCCCCGGGGCTGTAGCGTGCGAAGTCCGGGTCGAAGGAGTTGATCATGGCGCTGAAGCGGCCGCCATGAACGGCGCCGCCGAAGGCCGCGACCACCCTTCCGTCGACCAGCAGCCCCGAGACTTCGAGCGCGGGATGACCCTCGGCTAGGTCCTCGGTCGCGGCGCGGTTGATGAAATCGGCCGCCGCAGCCGTGAACGGGTCGCGGGTCCCCTGCATGCGGAAACGCTCGGCCTTCTGCTGGAAGAAGGAATGCAGGATCTCGGCGGCCAGCTCCGCGCTATCCGCCACGACGTAGCGCACCTCGCCCAGCTGACGCAGCGCGTTGCGCTTCTTGCGAAGCTTGCGATGCGCCGTGCGGCTCAGGATGCGCCGGAGCGTCGCCTCCGGATCCGGGTCGAGGTCGAGCCGCGCCGCATACGCGTCGTCGGCGCTGGGCGAGCCCAGGGCCGAGAGGGCGACCGGACGCCCGTCCCAGTGACGCGGGACATGGTTAAACGCGTAAAGGTCGAGCTCGAGACGTCGGCCGGCCTCGACGAGGAGACGCCGAAGCTCGTCGGCCTCGAGCGGGGGCGCATCGGGCGCGACGAGAGGCAGGAGGTGGTTCGCGTGCCGGCCTCCCACGCCCGAGGCGATGCGCAGCCCCATCCGGGACGCGACGGTGACGGGCAGCACGAGCACCGGATGCCCGATCGCATTGCGCAGAAGGAGAACCTGGACTTGTTCGTTGCGTCCGAGCTCGGACGCCGCATAGGCGCGGGTCCAGGCGAGCCGCTGATAGGGCGAGCCGACCGCGCTCGGCTCGAACATCCGCCAGGCCGGCTCGGCGCCGTCGAGGTCCAGGATGTCGA
>JAFAPJ010000466.1 GCA_019247255.1 Methylobacteriaceae bacterium
AGCGAGGCCGAGAGCAGCTCGACGGCGAGCTGAGCGACGGCCCGCCCGCGCTCTCCGCGGGCGCCGCTACTTCGGGGCGATCGAATCGACGATCCGGCGGAAGCGGGGCATCACCGCCTCGCGGACCTCGGCCCGGACGATGCCGACCGTGCGGGTATAGCCGTCCGGCTCGAAGCGGATCGTCTGCATCACGACGACGCTTCGGTCCGAGATCCCGTCCTTCGCGGTCGCGACGATCTCGTGCCAATCCGCCCCGCCCTGCCGGAAGCCCTGCGACCGCTCGAGGACGGTCTCCTTGAGCAGCGTATTCGCGACGAGCGCCGCGCGGGCGAGCGCCTCCCGCTGCTCGGGCGGCGGGCCGGGGGTGAAGGACTGGGCGACGATGAGGACGGGCTGCTCCGCCTCGCGGATCTGATCCTTCGGGCCGTCCGTGAGGAGAATGGAGTTGCCGGCGAGCACTCGCACGGGCCGGAAGCCGGCGAGGTCGCCGAGACGGAACGGCAGCGCTTCGATCTGCCGCTCGATCGGGAGCGGCGGCCTGAGCTGCATCGTCTTCATCGCGGCCACGAGCTCGGCCCGGACGCTCTCGGGCGTCGAGGGCAGGTACTGCGCGACGACGAGCGCCGTCATGGTCGGATCGGCCGCGACCAGGATCGATTTCGCGGTCGTGCGACCGTTCTCGCTCTGCTCGCCGGAGACCAGGATCGCGTCCGCCGCGCCGACCTTGGGGCTCTCGCGCGACGTCAGCACGAAGCCCTGCTGCTTCAGGGCCTCATCCGTGAAGCCCGCCGCGACGCTCGGATAGGCTTCGGCCGGCATCTCGATGAGGACGATCGCGGCGCCGTTCGTCCGGCTCTGGAAGCCCGCAAGCCCCCGCGCCGGGACCATGTCGGGCGGCGGAACGATGCCGATGCGCGAGCCCGGCGGGAAGACGGGCTCGGCCGCTGCCGCCATGCCGGCGATCAGGAGGGCCGCCGCGAGGGTGGCGAAGCGGGACAGGTCGCGCATCGATCCGTTCTCTGAATGCGGCGCCGACGAACCTGCGGAACGCGGCGGAAGGAAGGCTGAGCGCGCTCGACTTGCGCGGCGGGGTGAGACGCATCGTCCGGGTGCGCCGGCCGGGGGGCTCAGACGTCGGCGAGGCCGAGCACGTCGGCCATGCCGTAGAGGCCCGGCGACCGGTCGCGCGCCCAGAGCGCGGCCGCGACCGCGCCCCGCGCGAAGAGCGCCCGATCCTCGGCCCGATGCCCGAGCTCGATGCGCTCGCCCGCGCCCGCGAACACCACGGCATGCTCGCCGATCACCGTCCCGCCGCGGAGCGACGCGAAGCCGATATCCCCTGCCCGGCGCGCGCCCGTATGGCCGTCGCGGCCGCGCACCGACCGCTCATGCAGCGCCACCTCGCGGCCGGCGGCCGCCGCCTCGCCGAGCAGCAGCGCCGTGCCCGAGGGAGCGTCGACCTTGTGGCGATGGTGCATCTCGACGATCTCGATGTCCCATTCGGGCCCGAGCGCCGCCGCCGCCTTGCGGACGAGCGCCGCCAGGAGGTTCACGCCAAGCGACATGTTGCCGGACTGGACGACCCGGGCGCGGGCCGAAGCCTCGCGCAAGGCGGCGAGCTCGCCCGGCCCGAGGCCCGTCGTTCCGACGACGTGAATGAGACCGCGCTCGGCCGTGAGACGCGCATACGCGACCGTCGCGGCAGGGGCCGTGAAGTCCAGGATCGCCTCAGCCCGGGCGAAGGCGACCTCCGGATCGGCCGTGACGGCCAGGCCGAGCTCGGGCGTGCCGGCGAGGAGCCCGGCATCCTGCCCGACCGTCCCGCTTTCCGGCCGGTCGACCGCCCCAACGAGCGAGCAGCCGCGCTCCTCCGCGACGGCCCGGACGAGCATGCGCCCCATGCGGCCGCCCGCGCCCACGACCGCGACCCTGAGCTCCGTCATGTCAGGCTGCCCCCTCGAAGGTCGACGCGGCGCCCCCGGTCAGCGGGCGGCCGACGAGCCGCTCCAGCACGCCCACGGGCGATTGCGAGCGGTCCGCGATGGCGGCAGCGCCCGGCCGGAGCGCGATGTTCTTGGCGCCCTCGTCCGCAGAGGCGCCCGTCAGGAAGCGGCCCTCCCCAGGCTCGAGCGCGAAGGCGAGGTGCGGGAAATAGAGCACATCGCCCTCCTCGAGCCCGCGGCGCGCCTGATCGCGGTCGCTTCCGACGTGCGCGTCCCAATCGGCGAGCGGCCAGGTGCGTAGGATGTCGGGCGCGGCAGCGGCGGTTGCGGCCATGGCGGGTCTCCGGTGGGGCGGCCGTGCAAATCATCCGGTCCGGCCGGATGCAAGGCCTCGCGCCCCGGGAAGGAAATGCCCCACACGTTGGCCGCGTGCCGTGGCCGCCACCCTCCCCTGAAGCGGAGGGGTCGCAGCCTCCTGGTTCATGGTGGCGGGTGGAGCTGCCACCCTGATGGCTTGAGCCAGGCCGCGCAGACCGACCGCGGCACATCCTTGACGGGGAGACGCGGGTGATCCCTCCCCTTCAGGGGATGGTGGGCGCGAAGCGCCCGGGTGGGGCGAGGCCCTTTCCGCGCGCTGCGACGCAAGCCTGGGTTCAGCCTTCCAGCCCGGCGGTCCTGCATCCCGGCTTGCGCCGGGATGCAGGATGGCGCGGGTTAGCCCGGCTGCGGGCCGTCGTAGCCCTCGATGATGATGATATCCATCTCGGCGCCGCCCCGCTGCTTGGCGCGGGCCGCCTGATATTCCTCGCTGTGCCAGCAATCGAGCGCCGCCTGATAGCTCGGAAACTGGATCACGACGTTGCGGGCCCGGCTCGACCCGGCTGGGTTCTCGAATTGGCCGCCGCGCACGAGGAACTTGCCGCCGAACTTGGCGAAGGCGACCCCGTTCGAGGACGCGTAATCCTTGTAGCTCTCCTGGTCGTGCACATCGACGCGCGCGACCCAATAGCCGATTGCCATACTCCCCTCCCCTCGCTCGCCGGCACCCTCGGGCGGGCCGGGCCGCCGCGTGGCTAATAGGGGAAGCGTCTCGGCCGCAAGAAGGAAGAGAGCACGCCGGGCTCAGCCGCGGCGATACACCCAGACGCGGGCCGGCGGGACGTTGCGCCAGATCCATTCCGAGCGCTCGGCCCGGTACTCGTCCGAGCGCGCCGGGATCGGCGGCACGATCGAGTAGGTGAACTGCACGAAGGGCGCGCCCGGATGCATGCGCGCATGCGCGGCGGCGAGCAGCGCGAGACGCTGGTCCAGCGGCTTCGTGAAGAGCGGCAGGCTCGAGAGGCAGCCGGCGCAAGGCTCGCTCACGAGCTCGGCCAGGCTGTCCTCGACGTCGTAGGCGTCGCCCTGGACGATCGTCGCGCGCGGGAACCGTCGCGTCAGGAGCTGGCAGAAATCCGGGTTGAACTCGACGAGAACGAGACGCTCCTGCTCGATCCCGCGCGCGAGCAGCGCTTCCGTTACGCGTCCCGTCCCGGGTCCGAGCTCCACGACCTGGCCGGGCCGGCGCGGATCCACATAGGCCGCCATCGCGGCCGAGAGATGGCGGCTCGACGGCGCGACCGCGCCCGTCACGAGAGGCCGTTCCAGCCAGGAGCGCAGGAAGCGCGCCTCGTCCTCGAACCGGTCCTTGCCCGCGCGGCCCTTCCGCGGCGCCGGCCTGTGCGACAGCTGGAGCAACCCTCGTCCCCCGGGGATGGTCCGGCGGGACGCCGGACTTCTGACAATGCGGCTAGGCTCGGGTCGATCCGCCGATGCCGTCGAAGAAATCACGCACGCGAGCGAAGAAGCCGCTGCTCTCGGGCTGCGTGTCGCCCGACGATTCCCGCTCGAACTCGGCGAGGAGCTCGCGCTGGCGGCGCGTGAGGTTCTGCGGCGTCTCGACCATGACCTGAATGTACAGGTCGCCGATATCGCGCGAGCGCAGGACTGTCATCCCCTTCCCGCGCAGCCGGAACTGCTTGCCGGATTGCGTGCCCTCCGGCACCCGCACCCGGGCGTCGACCCCGTCGAGCGCCGGGACGGTGAACTCGCCGCCGAGCGCCGCCGTGACCATCGAGATCGGCACCTGGCAGAACAGGTCGGCCCCGTCGCGCTGGAAGAAGGGGTGCGGCTTGAGGCTGACGAAGATGTAGAGGTCGCCGGCCGGTCCGCCGCGCAATCCGCCCTCGCCTTCCCCAGCGAGTCGAATCCGCGTTCCGTCCTCGACGCCGGCCGGGATGTTGACCGAGAGCGTCCGCTCGCGCGTGACGCGGCCCGCCCCGCCGCAATTCGCGCACGGGTCGTCGATCACCTCGCCGCGGCCGCCGCAATTCGGGCAGGTCCGCTCGATCGCGAAGAAGCCCTGCGCCGCCCGCACGCGCCCGGCGCCCCCACAGGTCGGGCAGGCGCGCGGCTTCGAGCCCGCCTTCGCGCCCGTGCCCGAGCAGACCTCGCAGGTGACGGCCGTGGGCACCGTGATGGAGGCGGCCTTGCCGGCATAGGCCTCCTCGAGGCTGATCTCGAGGTTGTAGCGCAGGTCCGAGCCGCGCTCGCGCCCGCCCGTCGTCCGGGCGCCCGGCCGCCGGCCTTCCCCGAAGAAAGTGTCGAAGATGTCCGACATGAAGTCGCCGAACCCGGCGTCGAAGCCGGGGCCGCCCGGCCCGCCGCCGCCCTGAAAGGCGGCGTGGCCAAACCGGTCATAGGCGGCGCGCTTCTGCCCGTCGGACAGGACCTGGTAGGCCTCGTTGATCTCCTTGAAGGTGATCTCGGCCTGCTTGTCGCCCGGATTGCGGTCCGGGTGCCATTTCATGGCGAGCTTGCGGAAGCTCGACTTGAGCTCGGCTTCGGTCGCGCCGCGCGCGACGCCGAGAACTTCGTAATAGTCGCGCTTGGACATCGCCCCGCCCTGGAACCCCCGGCATGGTCATGGCCGGGTCAGGGCCCGGCCATCTCGATCGGGAGGGCGCGGCCTCCCGACACGGGATCCCCGGGACGAGCCCGGGGATGACACGTTGCGAAGACTTACGCCCGCTTCTTCTTGTCCTGGTCGACCTCCTGGAAGTCGGCGTCGACCACGTCGTCCTTCTTCGGGCCGCCGGCCGTGCCGGGCTCGTTCGCGGCCTGCGCGGTCGCCTCGGCCTGGGAGGCCGCGTACATCGCCTCGCCGAGCTTCATGGACGCCTGCATCAGGTCGTTCGTCTTCGCGCGGATCGCCTCGACGTCCTCGCCGGCCGCCGCATTGCGGAGCGCCTCGATCGCGGTCTCGATCGCGGCCTTGTCGGCCTCCGGGACCTTGTCGCCGTGCTCCTGGACCGACTTCTCGGTCGCGTGGACGAGGCCCTCGGCCTGGTTGCGGGTCTCCACGAGCTCGCGGCGCTTCTTGTCCTCGGCGGCGTTCGCCTCGGCCTCCTTCACCATGCGCTGAATGTCGGCCTCCGAGAGGCCGCCCGACGCCTGGATGCGGATCGCCTGCTCCTTGGCGGTCGCCTTGTCCTTCGCCGAGACGTTCACGATGCCGTTCGCGTCGATGTCGAAGGTGACCTCGATCTGCGGCATGCCGCGGGGCGCGGGCGGGATGCCCATGAGATCGAACTGGCCGAGCAGCTTGTTGTCGGCCGCCATCTCGCGCTCGCCCTGGAAGACCCGGATCGTGACCGCGTTCTGGTTGTCCTCGGCGGTCGAGAAGACCTGGCTCTTCTTCGTCGGAATCGTCGTGTTGCGGTCGATGAGCCGCGTGAACACGCCGCCGAGCGTCTCGATGCCGAGCGAGAGCGGCGTGACGTCGAGGAGCAGCACGTCCTTGACGTCGCCCTGGAGCACGCCCGCCTGGATGGCGGCGCCAACCGCCACGACCTCGTCCGGGTTCACGCCCTTGTGCGGCTCCTTGCCGAAGAACTGGCGCACGACCTCCTGCACCTTCGGCATGCGGGTCATGCCGCCGACGAGCACCACCTCATCGATCTCGCCGGGCGAGAGGCCCGCATCCTTCAGCGCCTTGCGGCAGGGCTCCATCGTGCGCTGGACGAGGTCGTCGACCAGGCTCTCGAACTTCGCGCGGGAGAGCTTCAGCGCGAGGTGCTTCGGCCCGGACGCGTCCGCCGTGATGTAGGGCAGGTTGATCTCGGTCTGGGTCGCGGAGGAGAGCTCGATCTTCGCCTTCTCGGCCGCCTCCTTCAGGCGCTGCAGGGCGAGCTTGTCCTTCATCAGGTCGACGCCCTGCTCGCGCTTGAACTCCGCCGCCAGGTACTCGACCACGCGGTTGTCGAAGTCCTCGCCGCCGAGGAAGGTGTCGCCGTTCGTCGACTTCACCTCGAAGACGCCGTCGCCGATCTCGAGGACCGAGACGTCGAAGGTGCCGCCGCCGAGGTCATAGACCGCGATCGTGCCGGACGACTTCTTGTCGAGGCCGTAGGCGAGCGCGGCCGCCGTCGGCTCGTTGATGATGCGCAGCACCTCGAGCCCGGCGATCTTGCCGGCGTCCTTCGTGGCCTGCCGCTGCGCATCGTTGAAATACGCCGGGACCGTGATGACGGCCTGGGTGACGGTCTGCCCGAGATAGGACTCCGCCGTCTCCTTCATCTTCTGGAGCGTGAAGGCCGAGATCTGCGAGGGCGAATACTGCTTGCCGTCCGCCTCGACCCAGGCGTCGCCGTTCGGCCCCTTGATGATCTTGTAGGGAACGACGTTCTTGTCCTTCTGGGTCATCGGGTCGTCGAAGGTGCGACCGATGAGGCGCTTGATGGCGAAGAAGGTACGGGCGGGGTTCGTGACCGCCTGGCGCTTGGCCGGCTGGCCGACGAGGCGCTCGCCGTCATCCGTGAAGGCGACGATGGAGGGCGTGGTGCGCGCGCCTTCCTGATTCTCAATGACCTTCGGCTGCGCGCCTTCCATCACGGCCACGCAGGAATTGGTGGTGCCGAGGTCGATACCGATAACTTTACCCATGGTGGGATCCCTCAATCCTTAAGCAGACCGCCGGGCCCCGAAAGGCGACCCGGCCCATGGCTGTGCAGGATGGAGGATGCCCGGCCGGCACAGGACGTCGTCCGCACATCCTCCGCGATCCCGGCGATATGGGAAGGACGCCTGTGCCTTCAAGAACAAAGAGCGGCTTTTCCCCCGCGGTGCGGGATTGCGGCAACGCTTCGCCGTCGCTTTGACAGAACCTCGGTCAGGCCGCCTTGGCCGCTGTCCAGCCCGCCAGGGTGTCGGACAGCCCCGTCGTGCCCGAGCGTGCCTCCGCCTGGCCCGAGAACCGGACGTGCCCGGCATTGATGCCGTCGTACATCTCGGCGATCAGCGTGGCGTAGGCCTCGCCGAGCCCGGCCGCCTGCAGCGTCGCGACCCACGCTTCGCGCGGCGGCTGGACCGCAGCGACCTGCCGGCCGAGCGCCCGGCCGACCGCCTGCGCGACGTCGTTCGCGGAATACGGCTCCGGCCCGGATAGCTCGACGATCGCGGGCGGCGCCGTCTCGAGAAGCAGCTCCGCCGCGACGCGGCCGATGTCGCGCGTGGCGACCATCGTCCGCGGGCGGTCGAGGGGGTCGAGCATCGTCGGGAGAATGCCCTGCTCGGCGGCGAGCCCGAAGACCGGCCGCCAGTTCTCCTGGAAGAAGGTCGCGCGCAGGAAGGTGAGCGTCGGGACGGCCCCGGCGAGGATCGCCTCGGCCTCGTGAAGGCCGCGGATCGGGCCCGTGCCGGACGGCAGATGCGCCCCCTCCGACGACAGGAAGACGAGCCGCGCGAGCCCGGCCTTCCTGGACGCGGCGGCCACCGCGCGCGCGGTCGCCGCGTAGGATCCGACCGGATCCGGATGAGCGAGGTCCGGCGGCGCCAGCATGTAGGCGCCCTCCGCCCCGTCGAGAACGGCGGCGAGACGCTCGGCGTCCGCCACGTCGCTCTGGACGAGCTCGACGCCCCGGGCCGCCCAAGGCGCCGCTCGGCCGAGATCCCGCACCGGCGCTCGCACGCGCTGCCCGCGCGCCAGGAGGGCCTCGGCGGCAGCCGCCCCTGTCTGTCCCGTAATGCCCGCGATCACGAACATGGTCCCTCTCCTCTCAGCCTCGAACGGCTGACCCCGGAGCTAAGAAGGCGCTCGACATACCGCCAATGCATTGTTGATATCGGGACCATGCCTGAAGTGAATTTACGAGGTCTCGACCTCAACCTGCTGGTTCTCCTCGACAGCCTGCTCGAGCATCGGAACGTGACCCAGGCGGCGCGTGCCGCGAACATCAGCCAGCCAGCCATGAGCCGGGCGCTCGGCCGGCTTCGGGCGACGCTCAAGGATCCGCTTCTCGCCCGCGGCGTCGCCGGCCTCGTCCCGACCCCCCGGGCGCTCGCGCTGCAGGTGCAGCTGCGGCGCACGCTCGCCGAGATCCGCGACCTCGTCGCGCCCCAGGCGTTCGATCCGGCGGCCTGGAGCGGTCAGGTCACGCTTTCGGCGACGGACCATCAGACGATCATGCTCCTTCCGGAGCTCGTCGCACGTCTCGCACGCGAAACGCCCGGGCTCGATCTCAAGGTGCTGCCCTTCACCCGCGACATGCTGGACGAGCTGCGGGACGGGCGCGTGCAGCTGAGCTTCGGCATCGCCGAGCAGGCGCTGCCGCGCGGCCTGCGCTCTGCGGCGCTCTTTCGCGACGTCTTCGTCACGCTGATGCGGCGCGGCCACCCGGCGGCCGCCGATTGGACGCTCGCGCGCTTCGTCGGCCTCGACCATGTGCTCGTGACCGTGATGGGCGACGGGCGCGGGGCGCTCGACGACGAGCTCGACCGGCTCGGGATGCGACGGCGCCTCGCGCTGCGCCTGCCGCACTTTTACGCGGCGATGGCGGTCGTCGCGCGCAGCGATCGGGTCGTGACCTTGCCGCGGACGATGGCCATGCGCTTCGCGCCCGGCTTCGACCTCGTGGCCCTTCCGCCCCCGATCGAGCGGCCGCCGTTCACCGTCACGGTGATCTGGCCGGACGCGCTCGATTCCGATCCGGGCATCGCCTGGCTCCGGCGGATCGTGGTCGAGGAGGCGACGCGGATCGAGGGGACGATCCCGCTCGCGGCCGATGCTTAGGCGGGCGCCCGCGCGTCAGACGCGCCAGTGGCCGTTGCGTCGGACCATCACGGTCGCGCCGACCGGCACGCGCTCGTAAAGGTCGACCACGTCCTCGTTCAGCATGCGGATGCAGCCGGACGAGACCTGCTCGCCGATCGACCACGGCTCGTTCGTGCCGTGGATGCGGAACATCGTGTCCCGGTTGCCTTGGTACAGGTAGAGCGCGCGCGCGCCGAGCGGGTTGTCGAGGCCGCTCTCGCGCTGCCCGGCCGATGCGATCTTGAGGCTGACCATCGTGGTGGTGGGAGACCAGTTCGGCCACTTGCCCTTGCGCCCGACGAAGGCGACCCCGCGCCAGGAGAAGCCCTGGCGCCCAACGCCGACGCCGTACCGCAACGCCGTGCCGTCCGGCTGGACGAGGTAGAGGAAGCGCTCGTCGATATCGACGATCACGGTCCCGGGCTTCTGCCCGCCCGCGAAGGGCACGGTCTGCCGGGCGAGCTCGGGCCGCATCAGCGACCGGTCGACCGTGTAGTAATCGTGCGGGTCGTCCTTGACGGCGGTCAGGTACCAGCGCGCATCGTCGGCATTGGCCGCGGCCGCCTGCCGGGCGAGCTCGGCCTGGCGCAGGTCGGCGCAGGCGGCGAGCGGTGCGCCCGCGAGAAGGGCGAGCATGGCGCGTCGGGAGGTCATGCGCCGGACGTACCAGCCCGTGCCGGACGAAGGTGTGCCCGACAGGCAACAGCGCTGGACGGTTAACGCGACGCTTGCCGCGGCTCCTGGGCGGGCGGGCGGGCGAGGCCCACATGACGCAGCATCGCCACGAAGTCCGCGAGTCGCCCGCGCCGGTATTCCTCGATATCGCGGCCCTCGTAGTCGAGAAAACCGCGTCCGGTGCGCAGACCGATTCGGCCCTCCTCCATGTTGCGCGCGATGATCGGCGGCGCCCGGTAGCGCTCCGACCCGAGCGCGCCTTCCAGATAGGCGCTCGCGTAATGGAGGATGTCGCCGCCGCCCCAATCGATGAATTCGAGAAGCCCGAGCACGGCGAAGCGGAAGCCGAAGCCGTAGCGCGTCGCGAGGTCGACGTCCCCCGCGCTCGCGACGCCCTCCTCGACCATGCGGGCCGCCTCGTTCATGGCGAGCGCCTGGATGCGGGGCACGATGAAGCCCGGGCTCGCCGCGCAGGTGACCGGCACCTTGCCGATGGCCTCCAGCATCCCGCGAAGCCGTGCCGTGACGGCCGGATCCGTGTTCCGTCCGGGCGAAAGCTCGACGAGCGGCACGAGATAGGCCGGGTTCAGCCAATGGGCGTTGAGGAAGCGCTCGGGACGGGCGACCGAGCCCGAGAGGTCGTCGACCAGGATCGTCGAGGTCGTCGAGGCGAGGATCGCCTCCGGCGGCATGGAGGCCGAGGCCTCGGCGAGGACCTGGCGCTTCAGATCGAGGATCTCGGGCACGCCCTCGAAGACGAGGGGTGCTTCCGCGAGGGTCGCGGCACGCTCGGCGTGGGGCACGACGGCGACGCGCGCCGCGATCGGGTCCACGAGGGCGGGCTCGAAGAGCCCCACCGAGGCGAGGCTCGCGAGGGTCTCGCGAACCTCGCCGAGCGCGGCCGCGCGGAGCTCGGCGAAGGCTTGCGCGTCGCGCGGCTTCAGGTCGATCAGCCGGACCTCGTGGCCCGCATAGGCGAAGGCGATCGCGATGCCCCGGCCCATCCGGCCGGCGCCGAGGCAGGCGACGACGGATCGGACCATGGCAGGTTCCCTCCCTCCCCCACGTGGGGAGGGCCCCGCGTCGGCGCTCTCGAGAGTGCTCACGGGAAGCCCTCGGCCAACAGCCGTTGCAGCCCGGCCCGGTCGAGCTCGCCGAGGCCGAGGCTCGCCAGGGTGCGGCCGCCGGCCAGGAAGTCCTCGCCGCATACCGCGCCGCCGATCGCCAGGAAAGCATCGGTGAGCGGCGTCTGAACCTCCGCGAGCGCGGCACAGGACCGGTAGAAGGACAGGCCGACCCGGAGGTCCTCGCGCATGTAGCGGTGCTGCGTCAGGACGAGCGCCTCGCGCCAATCGCCCGAATCGGTCAGCCGGTCATGCGAGCCCCGGCCGTACATCCAGATCTCGCCCTCACGCGCATAGTGATGGGCCAGCGGGAAATGCGGCGCGCCGTAGCCCAGAGCCTCGCGGATCGCGATCCGCTCGGCGTCGAGCGCGTCCGTCACGCGCCGGATCGCGGGCTGCGTGCCTTGCTTGTGGATGTCCCAGCGCTCGAAATGCTCGATCGGCCCGGCATTCATCACGATCAA
>JAFAPJ010000482.1 GCA_019247255.1 Methylobacteriaceae bacterium
CGACAACCGCCGCGATGGGTTCCTTGCCCTCCAGTTCCGCGTCACGGGCAAACTCCACAATCAAGATGGCGTTTTTGGCCGCAAGCCCGACCAGGACCACGAGGCCGATCTGGGTCAGGATGTTGTTGTCCTGCCCCCGCAGCATCACGCCGAGCAGCGCCGAGAGCACGCTCATCGGCACGATGAGGATGATCGCGAGCGGCAGCGACCAGCTCTCATATTGCGCCGCGAGCACCAGGAACACGAAGAGCACCGACAGCCCGAAGATCAGCGTCGCGGTATTGCCCGTCTGGCGCTCCTGATAGGACAGCTCCGTCCAATCGAAGCTCATGCCGGGCGGCAGGGTCTCGCGGGCGAGCTTCTCCATCTCGTTCAGCGCCGCTCCGGAGGAGACGCCGGGCGCCGGGTTCCCCTGCAGCGGCACCGATGTGTAAAGGTTGTAGTGCTGGACGAGGTCCGGCCCGGCGACCTCCTTTATCTCCACGAGGGCGCCGAGCGGCACGAGCGCGCCGTTCGCCGAGCGGACCCGCAGCCGGTTGATGTCGTCCTGGTCGATGCGGAAACGCTGGTCGGCCTGCGCCCGCACCTGGTAGACGCGGCCGAACGCGTTGAAATCGTTGACGTAGGCGGTGCCGAGATTGTTCTGCAGGGTCTGGAAGATGTTGCCGATCGGCACGTTCAGCATGCGGGCCTTCTGACGGTCGATCTGCAGGAAGACCTGCGGGGTCGAGGCCGAGAAGGTCGTAAAGACGCCGGACAGGTTGGGGTCCGTGCGCGCCTTGCCCATGAGCTCGAAGGTCGTGGCGAGGACACGCTGCACCTCGGCGCCGTTGCGCTCCTGCAGCTGGATCTTGAAGCCGCCCGCATTGCCGATGCCGCGCACCGGCGGTGGCGGAATCGCGATGATGAAGGCTTCCTCGACCGCTTGCATCTGGCCGAACAGATCCTGGATGATCTTGGGCGCGGAATGCCCCTCCTTCACCCGCTCCTCGAAGGGCGCGAAGGTGACGAAGATGGCGGCCGCATTCGTGGCGTTGGTGAAGGTCGCGCCCGAGAAGCCCGCGAACGCCACGGCGTTGACGCAGCCCGGCGTCTTGAGCGCGATCTCGGTCGCGCGACGCACGACCTGGTCTGTGCGGGACAGCGAAGCGCCGTCCGGCAGCTGGATGACGACGATCGCGTAGCCCTGGTCGAGCGTCGGGATGAAGCCGCGCGGCACCTTGTTGGCGACCCACACCGTGCCGAGGATGAGCCCGGCATAGATCGGCAGGACGAGGAGCCGTCGCTTCACGATGGCCCCGACGGCGCCCGCATAGGCGTTCGACGTCCGGTCGAAGCCGCGGTTGAAGGCGTCCGCCCCGCGCCGGATGAGCGAGCGCTTCCCGCGCGCCTTCTCCTCATGGCTCTTGAGCAGGATCGCGCCGAGCGCCGGCGACAAAGTGAGCGAGATGAAGGCCGAGAGCAGGGTCGAGACCGCGATCGTCAACGCGAACTGGCGGTAGAACTGCCCGGTGATGCCGGGGATGAACGCCGTCGGCACGAAGACCGCCGCGAGCACGAGCGCGATGGCGACGACCGCGCCGCCGACCTCGTCCATTGTCCGATGGGCGGCCTCGCGGGGCGACAGCCCTTGAGCGATGTTGCGCTCGATGTTCTCGACGACGACGATCGCGTCGTCGACCACGATGCCGATCGCGAGGACGAGCCCGAACAGCGTCAGGTTGTTCAGCGTGAAGCCGAGCGCCGCCATCGCCGCGAAGGTGCCGATGAGCGAGACCGGGATCGCGATGATCGGAATGAGCGCGGTTCGCCAGCTCTGGAGGAAGACGATCACCACGATCACCACGAGGGCGAGCGCCTCGTAGAGCGTCTTGTAGACCTCCTTCACCGATTCCGAGATGAATTCGGTCGGGTTATAGACGACCGTGTAGGCGAGCCCGGCCGGGAAATCCTGGGCCAGATCCTTCATCTTGGCGTTGATCTGCTGGGCCGCCTGAAGTGCGTTGGTGCCCGGGCGCTGGAAGATCGCGAGCGCAACGGCGGGCTTGCCGCCGAGATACGAATTCGTGAAATAGTCCTGCGCGCCGAGCTCGACCCGCGCGACGTCGCGCAGGCGCACGAGCCGTCCGTCGTCCGTCGCCCGCACGATGATGCCGGCGAATTCACGCGGGTTCTGAAACCGGCCCTGCGTCGTCACGGTGAGCTGGAAGGCGTTGCCGGTCGGCACCGGCTCCTGCCCGAGCGCGCCGCCCGAGACCTGGACGTTCTGCTCCTGGATCGCCGACACGACGTCGGTCCCCGTCATGCCGAGCGTCGCGAGCTTGTCCGGATCGAGCCAGATCCGCATGGAATACTGACGCTCGCCGAAGATCGTGATGTCGCCGACCCCGTCGAGCCGCAGAAGCTCGTCCCGGACGTTGTTGCGGGCGTAGTTCGAGACATAGAGCTGGTCGAAGCTCTCGTCCGGCGAGAGCATGTGCACGACCATCATGAGGTCGGGCGAGGATTTCAGCGTGGTGATGCCGAGCCGCGTCGTCTCGGGCGGCAGCCGGGGCGTCGCGATCGCGACCCGGTTCTGGGTGAGCACCTGCGCCTTGTCGAGGTCCGTCCCGAGCTTGAAGGTGACGGTCAGCTGCAGGTTGCCGTCGCCCGTCGAGTAGGACGACATGTAGATCATGTCCTCGACGCCGTTGATCTGCTGCTCGAGCGGCGTCGCGACGGTCGCCGCGACCGTCTTCGCGTCGGCGCCCGGATAGCTCGCCCGCACCACGATCGTGGGCGGAGCGATCTCCGGATATTGCGCGACGGGAAGCGACAGGTAGGCGATCGCGCCGACGAGCACGATCAGGATCGACAGGACGCTCGCGAAGATCGGCCGCTCGATGAAGCTGTGCGAAAAGCCCATGGCGGGCGGCCCTCCCGGGTCTCAGTTCTCTGTGGTCGGCTCACGGGAGGGCGGAAGCTCCGCCACCTTCGGGGAGATCTGCGTGCCCGGCCGCGCGCGGGACAGACCGTTCACGACCACGAGGTCGTCAGGCCCGATCCCCTCGCGAATGACCCGGTAGCCGTCGATGCGCGGCCCCGGACGGACCGCCCGGGTCACGATCTTGTTCTCGGGCCCGACCAGGAATACGATGCGCCGGTTCTGGTCGGTGCCGAGCGCCTCGTCGGGAACGAGCAGCGCCTGATAGCGCGGCGAGCCGGGGACCCTCAGGCGCCCGAACAGGCCGGGCGTGAGGGCGAGGTCCTTGTTGTCGAACACCGCCCGGCCCCGGATGGTGCCGCTCTGCTGGTCGAGCCGGACGTCCACGAAATCGATGCGGCCCTGTCGCTTGCCTTCCTGCTCGTTCGTCATCGTGACCGTGACGGTCGGATCGTGGCTCGCGGGCTGCCCTGGACGGCTTGCGAAGGTCTGCAGGTAGGCGAGGTACGAGCGCTCGTCGACGTCGAAGTAGAAGTAGATCGGATCGAGCGAGACCATCGTGGCGAGCAGCGTATCGTTCGCGTTGATGAGGTTGCCCACCGAGACGAGCCGGCGCGAGATCCGGCCGGAGATCGGCGCCCGGATCTCGGTGAACTCGACGTTGAGCTTGGCCTGATCCACGGCCGCCTGGGCAGCTTCGACGTCGCCCTGCGCGACCTGATAGGTCTGGCGTCGTTGGTCGGCCGCCTGCTCGGCGATGTTACCGGTCCGGCTCAGGTTGACGGCACGCTCGACGTCCGTCGCGGCGAACTTCACGCGGGCATCCGCCGATTCGACCGACGCCTGGGCCGACCGGAGCGCGGCCACGTAGGTCCGCTTGTCGATCGTGAAGAGCAGGTCGCCCGCCTTGACGATCTGGCCGTCCTGGAAATGCACCTTCTCGAGGTACCCGCCCACCCGCGCCCGCAGGTCGACCGTGTCGACCGCGTCGAAGCGGCCGATGAAGTCGTCCTGCTCGACGATCTGCTTCACGACCGGCTTCGCGACCGTCACCGGCGGGGGCTGTTGCGGCGCTCCCTGCGCGAGGCACGGCCCGGCGGCGAGCGCAGGCAGCAGCACGAGGAACGCGGCTCCGCCGCGACGGCCATGCCAGATCCTCATCGCGCCTCCTCGACCAGCCTGTCCGGGCCGACCGGCGCCTCGCGGCGCCGGGCTTGCGGCCAAGGTGAGTTACGGACCGTGACAGGATCGTGTCAATTCGGCTTGACTGCAACGGCGAAGGCGCGGTCTGAGCCAGGGCGGCGGCCGCCGGGCCGACCGCGGCCGCGCACGCGCAGCGGACGGAGCGATGGGGGCAGTTCTCAATGCGGCATTGCCGATCTTCGCGCTGATCGGGATCGGCTTCGTGGCGGGCCGTCGTGGTTTTCTCGACGGCTCCGCGACCGACAGCCTCAACCGCTTCGCGATCTATCTTGCGTTGCCGGCGCTCCTCTTCTCGATCGTGTCCCGCGTCGCTCCGCGGGAATTCGCCGAGCTCGGCTTCGTGGCCGCCTATACGGGCGGCGCCGCCGTCCCCTTCGTCCTCGCCTACCTCTGGGCGCGAGCGCGCCGGCAGCGGAGCGGCGTCGCGGCGATCGACGGCATGAACGCGTCCTATCCGAATGCCGGCTTCATGGGGCTGCCGCTCTGCCTCCTGGTGTTCGGGCCCGACGCCCAGCCCGCCATCGTGGTCACGATGGTGCTGACGGCCTGCGCCCTGTTCCTGATCGGGCTCGTGATCGTCGAGGCGGATAGCCGGCGCGGCGCGTCCGCCTGGAGCACGGCCCGCCGCGTCGGGCGCTCGCTCGTGCTGAACCCGCTCCTCCTCGCACCGCTCGCCGGCATCGCGGTCGCTGGGCTCGGCGGGCCTCCGCCCGCCCTCGACCGCTGCGCCGCGCTTCTCGGGGCCGCCGCGAGCCCGGTCGCGCTCGTCTGCATCGGCCTGTTTCTCGGCCAAGAGCGCTTCGCGGGCGACGTCCGGGTCGTGGCCGCGCTCGTCGGGCTGAAGCTCGTCGTCCAGCCGCTCGCGACCGCGCTCCTCGCGCTCTACCTGCTGCCGGTGCCGCCGCTCTGGGCCAAGGTCGCGATCCTGTCGAGCGCGCTGCCCGTCGGCACGGGCCCCTTCACCCTCGCCAAGGCCTACGGGCTCGACCCGCAGGTGACCTCGGGCGCGATCCTCGCCTCGCACGCGGCCTCGGTCGTCACCGTGACGGCGCTCGTCGCGTGGCTCGGCTGAGGCGGTTGCCCGGGCAGGCCGCGGCGCCTATCTTCGCGGGTCAACGCAAGAGGCCCGCCATGGCATCGAACCGCCTGCTCGACGATTTCGCGCGTCTCGTCACGGACGCGACGGGCGCGGCCCAAGGCGTGCGCCGCGAGGTCGAGACCGCGGTCCGGACGCAGATCGAGCGCCTTCTGCGCGACATGGACGTCGCGACCCGGGAGGAGGTCGAGGTGCTGCGCGACATGGTGGCCTCTCTCGCGCGCGAGAACGAGGCGTTGGCGGCCCGCGTCGCGACGCTCGAAGGCCAGGCGCCGCCGGCCCCGGTCCCGCCCGTCGCCGGCAATTAAGGCGAGGGCCGCGAACTCAGGCGATCGGGACGGGCGCGACGTCGACCGGGCGCTTCTGGGGTCGGTGTCCGCACTCCCGGACGCACAGGTAGAGGGCCGCGACCCCGAGAAGGGACGGGAGCACCGCGAGGGACGCGATCCCGCCGAACGACGCGACGGTCGCCGCCGCGCAGCAGCCCGCCACGGCGCCGAGATCCCATCCCGCCTCGAGGCCGAAATGGAAGCGGTAGGCGGCGCCTGACCGTTTCGCCCGCTCGTAAACCGCGCTCATCATGAGCGGCACGTAGACGCTCATGACCGCGGCCCCGGTCGCGGTCGCGACGATCGCGGCCGCCGGCACCCAGCTCGCGAGAGCGCGCACCAGGAGGCCGAGCGCGAGGGCGCCCGAGACGAGCGCGAGGTAGCGCTCGCGGTCCTGCCGGTCGATCGCCCGGCCGCAGAGCCAGCCCGCGACCGCCCCGACGAGGCCGGAAGCGGCGTTGATGAACCCCATCTCCTCGAAACGCGAGCCGGTCGACAGATAGAGGACCATCGGCCAGCCGATCGCGAGCCCTGCCGCCATCCAGCCGTCCGCCGCGAAGATGAGCACGCCTTGACGGTCCGCATTGCGGACGGATTGGGCGAGGCTCGGCACGGGCCCGGCCTCGATGCGGCGCATCAGGAGCACCGGGAATGCGGCCGCGATCGAGAGCGCCCCGGCGATCCCGAAATCGACCGCGGGCCCGAAGCGCTGGAGCAGCACGCCGCCGAGCAGCGGGCCCACGACCCCGACGGTCGAGCCGATCGCGGTTCGCAGCCCGAGCTCGCGTCCGCGCGAGGCCGTCTCGCTCGTGACCGCCGCGGCCGAATGGTAGACGGGCCAGTAGAACGCCTCGGCGAGCGAGAGCGCGAGCAGCCAAAGCGCCAGCCAGGCTGGCTCGTCCGCGCGCGTTAGGGGAGCGCATTGCAGGCCGGCGAGGGTCGCGCCGGCCACGATCGATCCACGATAGCCGATCCGTCGCACGACGAGGAGCGACAGGAAGCGCAGCGCGAGACGCGTCGCCAGAAGGGCCGCGTAGGCGATGAGCGCCTGAGGTAGCGAGAAGCCGAGCTTCAGGAGGAACGCGCCCACGAAGCCGCCCGCCATCGCGACCGCGAGCTGGTAGAGGCCGAAATGGATCGTGAGCAGCCGAAACTGCCGGGAGCGAAGCAAGGGTCTTCCCGCTGACGACCTGCGCCAGAGCGCGCCGTGTGAGCGTTTTCGTTAACCGAGGTTAACAGATCACGAAGGCGGCGGCTGCGGAACGCGGCTCGGAACCCGCGAGGGTTAGGCTCTGCGCGGCTTCGTCGCAGCCGGGGGTCCGGCGCATTCAGGGCGCCGCATCCGTCCCCGGGGCAGCGCTTCGGCGACAAGGCCAATTCGGCGGTGTCGAACCATGCCAAGTCTGCGGTTCTGCATACGCCATTGCGGAGCGGCGCACGCCGGAATCGAAATCTTTACGAGCCCGAGGCCAGATGGCCAGGCCGGTCGAACGTTTCACGACGCCGGCCTCATGGGACTGCCGTTGATGCGCGCGAGCGGCGCGACCGGGTCGAACGAGGACAGCCTGCCGGCCGAGATCTACGTCTCGGCGGTCGCGTCGCTCTACAGCGGCGCGCGCAGCCTCGTGCTCGGGTCCCTCATGGTGACCGGGGCGGTGCTCCTCACCTACGAGAAGACCGGCAATCTCTATCTGCTCGGCTGCGCGGTCGCGCTCGGCATCGTCGCGGTCCTGCGCGGGCTCGACATGCGGGCTTTCGCGGCGAAGCGGCCTGACCCGCAGGACCAGGAGGCCGCGCGCGGGTGG
>JAFAPJ010000602.1 GCA_019247255.1 Methylobacteriaceae bacterium
CGGATCATTCATTCGCCGTTCGGGCAGGTGCTGAAGGCCATCCGGGACAACGAGCCGCGCGCGATCTCGCTCGGCTACCGGGTGAACCAGTACAAGCTCGCGATCTTCGTGCTCTCGACGACGCTCGCCGGCCTCGCGGGCGCCACCAAGGCGATCGTCTTCCAGCTCGCGTCCCTCACCGACGTTCACTGGTCGATGTCGGGCGAGGTCGTGCTGATGACGCTCGTCGGCGGGCTCGGCACCGTCTTCGGCCCGATCGTCGGGGCGGGCGTCATCGTCGCGATGGAGAACTACCTGGCGACGCTGGGCGCCTGGGTGACGGTCGTCCAGGGCTGCGTATTCGTGTTCTGCGTCCTGATGTTCCGCGAAGGGCTCGTCGGCATCGTCGCGAAGCGGATCAAGCAGCCGCTCTGATCCGAGGCGCTCCCGTACCCGCGCCGGTCGCTCAGGCCTCGACGAGCGAGCGCCCGGTCATCTCGGCCGGCTGCGGCAGCTCCATGAGGGCGAGCAGCGTCGGGGCGAGATCGGCGAGGCGCCCGTCCCGCAGGCGCGCCTCGCCGCCCCCCATGAGGAAGACCGGGACGGGATTGGTCGTGTGGGCCGTATGCGGACCGCCTGTCGCCGGATCGCGCATGAGCTCCGCGTTGCCGTGGTCGGCAGTAACGAGGAGCGCGCCGCCCGCAGCTTCCACGGCCTCCGCGATGCGGCCGAGGCCCCCATCGGCCGCCTCGACGGCCTTGATCGCGGCCTGCAGGCTGCCCGTATGGCCGACCATGTCGGCGTTGGCGAAGTTGAGCACCACGAGGTCGAAGCGCCCGGACCGGATCGCCTCCACGGCCTTCTCGGTCAGCTCCGGGGCGGACATCTCGGGCTGAAGGTCGTAGGTCGCGACCTTGGGGGAGGGGACCATGATCCGCTCCTCGCCGGGGAAGGGCGTCTCCTCGCCCCCGTTCAGGAAATAGGTGACGTGCGGGTATTTCTCGGTCTCGGCCATGCGCAGCTGCGTCCGGCCGGCGGCCGACACGACGGAGCCCAGGATGTTGTCGAGCCGCTCGGGCGGGAAGAGCGTCCCCATGCGCCGGTCGAGCTCGGTCGAGTATTGCGCCATCCCGAGCGCGGCCGCGAAGCGAAGGACACGCGGGCGCGGGAAGCCGTCGAAATCGGGCTCGACGAGCGCCGACAGGATCTCGCGCACGCGGTCCGCCCGGAAGTTGAAGCAGAGGATCCCGTCGCCGTCCCGCATGCCTCCGTCATCGCCGATGACCGCCGGGACCACGAACTCGTCCGTGACGTCCGCCCCGTAGGCGGCCGCCATCGCGGCGTCCGGGTCGGGGAACCGAGCGCCGTCGCCCTCCGCCATCGCGCGATAGGCACGGCCGACCCGGTCCCAGCGATGGTCGCGGTCCATGGCGTAGTAGCGGCCCGACACGGTCGCGATCCGGGCGCCGTCCGGCAGGGCGGCCGCGAGCCGCTGCAGATCCTCCCGGCCCGAGCGGGGCGGCGTGTCCCGCCCGTCCGTCCAGGCATGGACGGCGATCGGAATGCCGGCCTCGGCGACGATCAGGGCGAGCGCCGCCGCGTGATCCTGGTGGGCATGGACGCCGCCCGGCGACACGAGCCCCATCAGGTGGCAGGTGCCTCCGCTCGCCTTCAGGGCCTCGGTGAAGGCCCGGAGATTCGGGTCGCGCGCGAGCGAGCCGTCCTCGATCGCGGCCGCGATCCGCGGCAGGTCCTGAAGCACCACCCGTCCCGCCCCGATATTGAGGTGCCCGACCTCCGAATTGCCCATCTGCCCGTCGGGCAGCCCGACATCGCCGCCGGACGTCCGCAGGAAGGCATGCGGGCAGCTCGCCCACAGGCGGTCGAAGGCCGGCGTCCTCGCCTGCCGGACGGCGTTGTCCGCCTCCTCCTCCCGCCAGCCCCAACCGTCCAGGATGACGAGCATGACGGGACGGCGGCGTTGGTCGGGCACGGGATCGCTCCGGATCGGTCTCGCCGCTTCATAGTTGGTCCGGGACGTCCGTCCACCCGCCCGCGCCATCCTGGGTCAGGGGCGCATCGTCCTGCTAAGGAAAGGCATGCACCAGCTCACGGCTCAGCCGCCCGTCCCGCCGATCCCCGCTCCCGGCCGGCTCGACCGCCCCGCCTTCCAGCGCCGGGCGCGCCTCTGTCTCGCGGCCGCGCTGATCGCGGCAGGCGCCTGGACCCTGCGCGGCTTCCTGCCGGCGCTCGCCTGGGCGGCGATCCTCGCGGTCGCGACCTGGCCGCTCTACCGGCGTGCGGAGCGACGCTTCCCGCCGGGCCGCCATAACGTCGCGCTGCCTCTCCTGTTCACGGCGGTCGTGGCGCTCGGCGTCCTCGTGCCGCTGGCGCTCGCCGCGATCCAGCTCGGCCGCGAGGCGCATCTCGTCTTCGAGATCGTGGACCAGGCCCGCGTCACGGGCATCCCGGTGCCGGACTGGATCGGTCGCCTGCCCGTGGCGGGCGAGGCGGCCCGGACCTGGTGGGCCGAGAACCTTGCGGATCCCGCGGGCTCGGCCGCGCTCATCGAGCGGATGAGCCACGGCTCGCTCGCGGCCGATGCCCGCGCGCTCGGCGGTCAGCTGATCCGCCGAGCCGTCGTCTTCGGCTTCACGCTCGTCACGCTGTTCTTCCTGTACCGCGACGGCGAGCGGCTCGGCCGCGGGCTCAGGCGGGCAAGCCACCGCGCGGTCGGACCGCATGGCGAGCGCATCGCCCGGCAGATGATCGCCTCCGTCCACGGGACGGTCGACGGGCTCGTCCTCGTCGGTCTCGGGGTCGGCGCCATCATGGGCGTCTCGTACTGGTTCGCCGGCGTGCCCCATCCGACGCTCTTCGGCGCCGCGACCGCGATCGCCGCCATGATCCCGTTCGCGGCGCCCGTCGTGTTCGGCATCTGCTCGCTCGTTCTTCTGGCGAACGGGTCGGCGGCGGCCGCCGCCGGCGTGTTCGTGTTCGGCTCCGTCGTGATGTTCGTGGCCGACCACTTCGTGCGCCCGATCCTCATCGGCGGGGCGACCCGGCTGCCGTTCCTGTGGGTGCTGCTCGGCATCCTGGGCGGCGTCGAGGCCTGGGAGCTCCTCGGCCTGTTTCTCGGCCCGGCGCTCCTCGCCGCGCTCGTGATGCTCTGGCGGGACTGGACCGGCACGCCGGCGCCGGGCGAGGCGGAGGCGAGCGACGGTCCCGCGCGCCTGGAGACTTTGCCGCCGAGCCCGCGTTAGCAGGGGCGGGCCTCCGCCGCCGTCCGTTGACAGACACGGCCGACGGGAGGACCACAGGCGCCAGCGAAGGACGTGACCCAGCCAGTGTTTCCCGACCGACTCGCTCGAGGCTACCGGGCCTTCAGGTCCGGGCGCTTCACGGAGGAGCGCTCGCGCTACGAGATGTTGGCCGAGACGGGCCAGCGGCCCGAGATCATGGTGGTGGGCTGCGTCGATTCGCGCGTCTCGCCCGAGGTGATCTTCGACGCGGCGCCCGGCGAGATGCT
>JAFAPJ010000510.1 GCA_019247255.1 Methylobacteriaceae bacterium
GGGCGGGCGCTTGGTGAGGAGCGGCGGCGACGCGTGCGCGGGCCGCGCCCGGCGGGCCTGCGCGACGGGCGTATGCACGGTCACGGGCGCTCTCCCAAACCATTTCGTTCCAGGCATCCTGCATGCATGATGCCTGGACAGCAAGCGCCCAGCCTTGCACGGCGACCTATTCTGGTCGTCTTTGCATGCATAGGTCGGTGAGCACGAGAAACGGATGAGCCAGCTGCGACAGGTGGTCGACGCCTTGCGCGACCGGATCCTGACCGGGACGTTCGCGCCCGGCACGCGCCTCATGGAGGTGCCGCTCGCCGCGATGCTCGGCACCTCGCGCACGCCGATCCGGCTCGCTCTCGGCGCGCTCGAGCGCGAGAATCTCGTCGAGACGGCCGGGCCGCGGCGCGGCTTCGTGGTGGCGTCCTTCGCGCTGGAGGATGTCTTCGGGGCGATCGAGGCGCGGGGGGTGCTGGAGGGGCTGGCCGCGAGAACCTGCGCCGAGCGCGGGCTCTCCGCCGATGCCGAGCGTCGTCTCACCGACTGCGTCGAGCGCGGACGCGCGCTGCTCGCCGCCGGCCTCGATGCGCCCGAAGCCGGCGATGCCTGGACGCGCAACAACGTCGCCTTCCACGCGACGCTCGTCGCCGAGGCCCGGAACCGGGCGCTCGCCGGCGCGATCGAGGGGCTCGGCCGCATCCCGCTCGTCGCCCCCTCGGCCGTGATCCTGCGCACGCGGGACCGCGCCGGCGACGAGCGGCGGCTGCAGCGGGCGCAGGACGACCACGCCGATATCCTGCACGCGATCACGGCTCGCCAGGGGCTGCGCGCGGAGATGCTCCTGCGCGAGCACGCGCTTCTGAACATCCGCAACAAGCAGGCGAACTTCGCCGAGATCAAGGCCCGCAAAGCGACGGGCGACCTGCCCGGCCTCGATCTCGTGGGCGGCATGCCGACGGGCGGTTGAAGGCCGGCGGCTGAGCCGGTGGTGATCCCGGGAGGACTCGAACCTCCGACCAACGGTTTAGGAAACCGCTGCTCTGTCCTGCTGAGCTACGGGACCGGACGCGCTCGCCTCTACCATGGAGCGCGCCGCGGAACCACCGGCTCGGGCGAGCCTAGAGGCCGTGCCCGCCGGCGCCCGCCAGCGCCCGCCCGATCATCCAGAGCGCCATCGCGACCATCATGACGTTCTCGGTCAGCGACCGGGCGCCGAGCGGCACGTTGCTGCCGCCGCCGACGCAGGCGCATTTCAGCTCGCGCTTGTCGACGTAGACGGCCTTCACGACCGAGACGGCGCCGACCCCGCCGATGAGGAGCGCGACCGGGGCCGAGAGCCAGACGAGGAGACCCGCGATCATCAGGATGCCGGCGCCGGCTTCCGCGAAGGGATAGAGATAGGCGTAGGGCACCCAGCGCTGGGCCAGCAGCTCCTAGCTGAGGAAGCCGTTCGAGAAGGCCTCGAGATCCTGGAACTTGAGGACGGCCAGCACGCACATGCTGAAAGCGATGAACCACTCGCCCGCCCGCCAGGTGAAAGGCTGGCCGAAGGCGGCCGTGCTGGCCGCCAGCGCCATGAGCGCGGTGACCGCGAAGACCGCGAGAACCGGTCGGTAGGTCGTGGCCCTAGGGTCGCGGACCGCTTCCCCGAAATGTCGGCGAAGGTCGTCGTAGCCGCCGATCCGCGCGCCGTCGATGAAAGCCTGCGGCGTCGTGCGGACCTCGTGCGTCGCCTTGAAAGCGTCCGTCTCCTCGCGGCTGCGGAGGGGGTGGTCGTCAACCGCGAAGCCCTGCTGCTCGAGCAGGTGCTTCGCCTTGAGCCCGAACGGGCAGACATGGCGATCGGTCACCATGCGGTAGAGGGTGGCGGTGCGGGGCGCGGCGGCGGCGTTCATGGTGGGGTCGCAGGGTTGTCGGAGATCGGCGCTGTCCCTAGCCTCCGTACCATGGTCCAGAGGCAAGTGTCGGGCGCGCTCACGATCGCAGGTCTCGCCCGAGAGGGCGGGGTCGGCGTCGAGACGGTCCGCTTCTACCAGCGGCGCGGGCTCCTTCCGGTTCCGGCCCGCGACGGCGCGCCAGGCCATGGCGCCGCGATCCGCCGCTACGGCTCCGAGGCGCTGCGACGCCTGCGCTTCATCCGAGCGGCTCAGGCGGCGGGCTTCACGTTGACCGAGATCGCGGAGCTGATCGAGCTCGACGCCGGCCAGGACCGCGCCCGTGCGCGGGCGCTCGCCGCCGAGCGCGTCGGCGCGCTCGATCGCCGCATCGCAGAGCTCTCGGCCGCGCGGGATGCGCTGGCGCGCCTGGCGCGAGCCTGCGGCTCCTCCGACAGGGGTCCATGCCCGATCCTCGCGGCCTTCGACGACGCCTGAGCGGCACGGCCCTGGCGCTCGCCGGCGCCCTTGCCGCGTCAGCGGCGTCGGCTCAGGATTGCCCCTCCGTGCCGAGCCGGGACAGGCTGGCCGGCCTGACCGAAGCTGGCGAGATCCGGCTGACGGGCGAGCGGACGATACGACTCGCGGACCTGCGACTGCCCGAGCGAGGCCCGGCAGCGGAGCGGTCACGCGCCGTTCTCCTCTCCCTTGCCGGGAGCGAGGTCAACTTGCAGCTCGGCTCCGCGAGCGACCGATGGGGACGCTGGCCGGCGGCCGTGACGCTGGCGGGCGCGGCGCCTGTCAAGCTCGCCGAACTCCTCGTCGCGGAGGGTCTCGCGCTCGTGGATCCAGGTCCCGCCGACGCGCTGTGCCGGCCGGCGCTGCTCGCGACCGAGGCGGCGGCCAGAGCCCAAAAGGCCGGGATCTGGAGCGAGCCCGGCTGGCCGATCCCGGCGACCGACCTCGAGGCGCTGCGCGAGCGCGCCGGCCGCTTCGCCGTGATCGAGGGCCGGATCGTCTCCATCGGGGAGCGGCGCGACCGGACCTATCTCGATTTCGGCCGCGACTGGTCGCGGGATTTCGTAGCGACCGTGCCGCGGCGTGTCTGGGCGGCCGTCGCGCGGCGCGGGATGACGGCTGCGGCCCTGCGCGGGCGGACCGTGCGCCTGCGTGGGGTCGTCGAGATCCGGCGGGGGCCGAATGTGGAGGTGCTCGCGGCCGATATGCTAGAATGGGCTGATGGGCAGCCCGGGCGGCACTGATCGGAAAGGCGCCGGCGGGACGGCGCGGCGCAGCCTCGGCTTGCTGCTCGCTCTCGCGCTTGGAGCCTGCGCGGCCGACGGCCGGACGTCGTCGCTCGCACCCTCGCCCGGGCGCCTGGCGCAGCGCGAGGCCGACCCCGACCATGTGCGCCTCGTGCGGGCCTATGGCGGCGAGGTGCGCGCCCCGGCCGCGAAAGCCTATCTGAACGAGCTCGTCGGCCGGCTGGCGCCGCCGCCCCCCGACGGCAGTCCGGGATACGACGTGACCATCCTGGATTCGCCGTTGGTCAACGCCTTCGCGCTGCCGACGGGACGGCTCTACGTCACCCGTGGGCTCCTGGCCTTGTCGAACGACGGCGCCGAGATCGGGTCCGTCATGGCCCACGAGATCGCCCATGTGGTGCGCCGGCATGCGGACGCGAGGGGCGAGCTCGAGGCGCGCTCGGTTCTCGTGACCCGGGTCGTGACGGACCTTCTCAAGAACGAGCCCGGCGGCGCGAACGTCCGGGACGCCTCCAAGCTGACGCTCGCCCAGTTCTCGCGCGACCAGGAATACGAGGCGGACGAGGCAGGGATCGCCATGCTGGTCGCGGCGGGCTTCGACGCCGGTGGGGCGACGCGCTCGCTCCGCTCGCTCGGCCGGGCGGCGACGCTCGACACGCGCCAGGGCGGCGGCGCGCAGACGGCCGATCGCTTGGCTACCCATCCGGCCACCGCGGATCGCGTCAAGCGGGCTGCCCTCGTGGCGAAGCGCGTGGCCGCGGAGGGCGTCGGCCGAACCGACCGGACCCGCTACCTCGCGGCCATCGAGGGCCTGCCTTTCGGCGACGACCCGGCGGACGGGATCGTGCGCGGGCGCCGCTTCCTCCACCCGCGCCTCGGCGTGACCTTCACGGCTCCCGACGGCTTCGCTCTCGAGAACACGGCTCGGGCGGTGGTCGGCGAGACGGCCGCGGGCGAGCGACGGCTCCTCTTCGATGCCGTGGATGCGCCGGAAGGTCAGGACCTCGGCGAACTCTTGCGCACGAGCTGGGCGGAGGAGCTCGATACGGGCAGCGTGACCGTCACGGGCCTCGGCGGCCATCCTGTGGCCATGGCTTCCGCCCGCTCGGGCGAGTGGCTGTTCCGGCTCGCGGCGGCCCGGATCGGCCCGCAGACTTTCCGGCTGATCCTCGCGGACCGCACGGGAGGGCAGGGTCTCGAACGCGACTTCACCGCGACGCTCGCGACGCTGCGCGAGCTCGGCCGCCCGGAGGTCGCGGATCTGCGGCCGATGCGGCTCCGCCTGGTGCGGGCGGGCGCGGGGGACGATCTGCAGAGCCTCGTCGCCCGCATGGGCACCGACAAGCCGCTCGAGCGCTTCCTCGTCCTCAACGGGATGGAGCGGGGCGACCCGATCCGCCCCGGCGAGCGCTACAAGATCGTGGCCGAATGACCGATCCCGTCACGATCCGCCTTGCGACGCCCGCCGATGCCGCGCCCATCGCGGACCTGCACGTCCGCAGTTGGCGCAGCGCCTATCGCGGGATGATGGCGGACGTGTATCTCGACGGTCCGATCGAG
>JAFAPJ010000585.1 GCA_019247255.1 Methylobacteriaceae bacterium
CGCGCTCGGACAGGTCGCCCGCGCGCAACTCGTCCCAGTACTTCCACGCGTCGCTGCCGCTGCCCAGCACCTTGCCGTGCCAGTTGCCGCGCAGCATCGGGCCTGCCGGCATGAAGATCGCGGGCACCCCGGCCGAGGTCGCGCCGAGCAACAGGCCCGGCGTGGTCTTGTCGCATCCGCCCATCAGCACGACACCGTCGAGCGGGTGGGAGCGGATCAGCTCCTCCGTCTCCATGGCGAGGAAGTTGCGGTAGAGCATGGTGGTCGGCTTCACCGCGCTCTCGGACAAGGAGAGCGCCGGAAGCTCGACGGGGAAGCCGCCGGCCTGCAGCACGCCGCGCTTCACATCGACCACGCGCTCGCGGAAATGCGCGTGGCACTGGGCAAGGTCCGACCAGGTGTTGATGATGCCGATCACGGGTTTGCCCGCGTAATCGGCCGGCGCGTAGCCCATCTGCGCCATGCGCGAGCGATGGCCGAAGGAGCGCAGATCGTCCGGCTCGAACCAGCGGTCGCTGCGTCGGTCGGGCTTGGGATCGTCGCTCATCGGCTGTCCGTGGCGGGGGAGGGCCGGGCGCTCCTCACGATTGGACGCCCCAGCGCTGGACCGTGCGGCGCTCGACCTGGCGGAAGATCAGATTCTCGACGACGAGGCCGATCAGCACCACGGTGAGGAGCCCCGCGAAGACGGCCGGGATCTCGAGGAGGTTGCGGTTCTCGAAGATGAACCAGCCGAGCCCGCCCTGGCCCGAGGAGACGCCGAAAACGAGCTCCGCCGCGACGAGCGTGCGCCACGCGAAGGCCCAGCCGATCTTGAGACCGGCGAGGATCGACGGGAAGGCCGCCGGGATCAGGATTTTGGCGATGTAGGGGAAGCCCTTCAGCCCGTAATTGCGGCCGACCATGCGCAGCGTCTGCGAGACGGCGCGGAAGCCCGAATGAGTGTTGAGCGCGACGGGCCAGAGTACCGAATGGATCAGAATGAAGACGAGCGAGCCGTTCCCGAGCCCGAACCAGATCAGCGCGAGCGGCAGGAGCGCGATCGCCGGCAGGGGCGAGAGCATCGCCGTCATCGTCTCGAGGAAGTCCGAGCCGAGCCGGGTGTTGATCGCGAGAATGGTGAGGAGGCCGGCGAGGAGCACGCCCGCCACGTAGCCCATGAGCAGAACCTTCAGGGACGTCCAGGCGCGCGCCGGCAGGCTGCCGTCGGCGACGTGGTCGGCGAGCGACTGCACGGTCTCGGTCAGGGTCGGAAACAGGAGCGGGTTGTCGAGGAGACGCCCGTAGGTCTCCCAGATCACCGCCAGAACGATGAGGATCAGCGTCTTGCGGACGACGGGCTGATCCCAGAGCCGCTCGAGGGTCGAGATCCGCCGCTCGACTTCTTGGCCCGCGGCACCTCCCGCCTCGCGCAGGATGATGCGGGCGCTCACGCGTGGCCTCCCCGGTCCTCTGCGAAGAGGAGGTCGTGGATCTCGCGTTCGAGCCGCCCGGCGCTGCCGTCCGTCGGCGAGGCCTGGTCGACACCGACCACCTCCGCCCGGACGCGGCCGGGATGGGGCGAGAGAAGGAGAATCCGGTTGCCGATCTTGATCGCCTCCGCGATCGAGTGGGTGACGAACAGCACGGTGAAGCGGGTCTCGTCCCAGAGCTGGAGGAGCTCATCCTGGCAGGTCCGCCGGGTCAGGGCGTCGAGCGCCGCGAAGGGCTCGTCCATCAGGAGGATATCGGGTTCCATGGCCATGCCGCGGGCGATCGCGACGCGCTGCTTCATGCCGCCTGACAGCGTGTGCGGGTAGGCGTCGAGCGCGCGCGTGAGGTTGACCTTCTCGAGGTAGTGGCGCGCCTTCTCCTCGGCCTCCCGCCGCGACAGCCGGCGCGCGTCGAGGAGCGGAAACATGACGTTGCCGAGCACCGTCTTCCAGGGCAGGAGCTGGTCGAATTCCTGGAAGACCATCATCCGGTCGGGACCGGGCTCTGTCACCGTGCGGCCCTTGATGGTGATGCGGCCCTCGCTCGGCTTCATGTAGCCGCCGACCGCCTTCAAGAGCGTCGACTTCCCGCAGCCGGATGGCCCGAGGAGCACGAAGCGGTCGGAGCGGCGGACCTCGAAGCTCACCCGCTCGGTCGCGGTGACGACGACGGCCGCCGTCTTATACCGGAGGGTCACGCCGGCCACGTCGAGGAGCGCCGGCTCGGCCGTCGGGTTCGGGCCCGCCGGGGTGCCGGCCACGGCGGGACGGGTCGCGGTCGCGACGGCCGCCACGCCTCAGCTCGCGAGGCAGCCGCGGGCGGCGACCGCGGACGCGGCAGGAGCTGGACGATCGAGCATGACTTCCTCCGTCGCGGCCCGCCCCATCTTCGCAGGCCCCGATGTCTTTGCGGGAGGCAAGGTGGAACGGCGGCGCTCGCCCGGTCAACCGGGACTGGCGGGGCAGCCGGCATCACGGCTAGGTTCCCGGCTGCCAGGAAGTGCGGAGAACCAGCCATGCCGACCGGATTTCGCTCGCTCGCGCGGCTCGTCGTCTTCGCGCTCGCTTGCGCGCCCGTGTTCGCCTCGGCTGACGCGTGGGCCGAAGCTCGGGAGGTGCGCATCTCGCGCGGCTACGGCATCCTGTACCTCCCGCTCATCGTGATGCAGGAGCAGAAGCTTCTCGAGCGCGAGGCCGAGAGAACAGGGCTCGGCGAGGTGTCGGTCCAATGGCGCCTCATCGATGGCGGCAACGTCTTCAACGACGCCATGCTCGCCGGCGCGCTGGACGTCGCGGGCACCGGCGCGCCGGGCTTCGTGACGCTCTGGTCGAAGGCGCGCGGCACCAATGTCGAGGTGATCGGCATCTCGGGGCTCAGCGCGACGGCGCTCACCCTGAACTCGATCAATCCGGCCGTACACTCGCTCGCCGACCTCACCCCTAAGGACAAGATCGCGCTGCCAGGCATCAAGACCTCGCTCTCGGCAGTCGTCCTGCAGATGATGGCCGCCAAAGCCTTCGGTCGCGAGAACTTCGCGAAGCTCGACCCGTTGACCGTCGGACTGTCCCATCCGGAGGCCTTGACCGCGCTCACCTCGGGCAAGACCGAGATCACCGCGCACCTGACCTCGCCGCCCTTCTCCTTCATCGAGCGGAACGACCCCAAGGTCCACGTCGTCGCGAGCTCGCTCGACGTCATCGGCAATATCACGCTCGACGTCGTCTACGCGACGAAGCGTTTCGCCGACGCGAATCCGAAGACGGTCGCGGCGATCCTCGCC
>JAFAPJ010000669.1 GCA_019247255.1 Methylobacteriaceae bacterium
CGAACCTCGAAGAGGGTCAGGTGATCGACGGCGTCGTGAAGAACATCACGGAATACGGCGCGTTCGTGGACCTCGGCGGCATCGACGGCCTCCTGCACGTGACCGACATGGCGTGGCGTCGCGTCAATCACCCCTCGGAGGTCGTGAATATCGGCCAGACCGTGAAGGTGAAGATCATCAAGATCAACCACGAGACGCACCGCATCTCGCTCGGCATCAAGCAGCTCCTCGCCGATCCGTGGGAGGGCATCGCGGCCCGCTACCCGGTCGACGCGAAGCTCAAGGGGCGCGTCACCAACATCACCGATTACGGCGCCTTCGTGGAGCTGGAGCCGGGGATTGAGGGCCTGATCCACGTGTCCGAGATGTCCTGGACGAAGAAGAACGTCCATCCGGGCAAGATCGTCTCCACCTCCCAGGAGGTCGAGGTCCAGATCATCGAGGTCGACGCCGTCAAGCGCCGCATCTCGCTCGGCCTCAAGCAGACCCTCCAGAACCCCTGGGAGGCCTTCGCCGAGACGCATCCGATCGGGACCGAGGTCGAGGGCGAGGTCAAGAACAAGACCGAGTTCGGCCTGTTCATCGGCCTCGACAACGACGTGGACGGCATGGTGCATCTGTCGGATCACGACTGGAACCGCCCGGGCGAGCAGGTCATCGACGAGTTCAAGAAGGGCGACATCGTCCGCGCCCAGGTCCTCGACGTCGATGTCGAGAAGGAGCGCATCTCGCTCGGCATCAAGCAGCTCGCGGGCGATCCCTTCGCGGATGCCGGCGAGATTCGGAAGGGTCAGGTCGTCACCTGCGAGATCCTCGAGGTGAAGGATTCGGGCCTCGAGGTGAAGATCGTCGACACGGACCTGCAATGCTTCATCCGCCGGGCCGAGCTCGCGCGCGATCGCGGCGACCAGCGGCCGGAGCGCTTCGCGCCGGGCGAGAAGGTCGATGCGCGCGTGACGATGTTCGACCGCAAGGCCCGCCGCGTTCAGCTGTCCATCAAGGCGCTGGAGGTCGCGGAGGAGAAGGAGGCGATCGCCCAGTTCGGCTCGTCGGATTCCGGCGCGTCGCTCGGCGACATCCTCGGCGCGGCCTTGAAGGCCCGCAACACGAAGTAAGATCGCTCGGCCGGACCTCCGGCCCTTCGATCTGACCACGAGCCCGCGCCGGGGACGGCGCGGGCTTTTTCGTGGCCGCCCGTCAGGCCGCCGGACCGCGGTGCCGGCGCTCCCACCAGAGGAGATAGAGGCCGGACGCGACCACGATCGCGGCCCCGACGACCGTCCATCCGTCCGGCAGGTCGCCGAACACGAGGTATCCGGAGCCCGTCATCCAGACGATCTGCGTGTAGATGAAGGGCGAGAGCACGGGCGCGGGCGCCCTCGCGTGGGCGAGGATCAGGAGCCAGTGGCCGAGGGCCGCGAAGCCGCCCACCGCCAGCATGCCGAGCCATACGAGAGGCCCCGGCGGGTTCGACCATACGAAGGGCAGCACCGGCGTCAGGATCGCGAGACCCGCGAGGCCCGAATAGGCGAGCGTCGTCGCCGAGCTGTCGTGGCGCGCCAGGACCCGGGTGACGAGGGCGTAGATCGCGTAGAGGACGGTGCCGACGACGCTGAGGAGCGCGGCCGGATGGAGCGACCCGAGGCCCGGCCGGGTCACCACGAGCACGCCCGCGAAGCCGACCCCGATGGCCGCGAGCCGTCGCGGCCCAGCCCATTCGCCGAGCATCGGCCCGGCGAGGAGGGCGACGAGGAGTGGCATGGCGAACTGGATCGCAGTCGTCTGCGTGAGCTGCAGGTAGCGCAGCGCGTAGAAGTTCAGGACGGTGCAGCCGACGAGGAGCACGGAGCGAAAGACCTGAAGGCCGAGCCGCCGCGTCGCCAGGATGCCGGGCGTCGTGATCGGGTTGAGGAAAAGGCCGACCCAGAGGACGTTCGAGGCGTAGCGCGCCCAGGCGGTCATCATGGGGTCGATGGACCGCCCGAGCCATTTCGCGGTCGTGTCGCAGCCCGAGAACATCACGACCGCGAGGCACATCAGCCCGATCGCGACGAGCCGCTGGCGGTCCGGCGAGGCCGGAGCGGCGGGAGCGGCGGCCCCGATCGGGCGAGCGGTGGGGATCGAGGTCACTGGGCGCGGCATCCTGGAACCCGCGTTGTAGCGGGGGTGACGCCGCTCG
>JAFAPJ010000097.1 GCA_019247255.1 Methylobacteriaceae bacterium
CGATGAGGACGTCGACCTTGCCGTCCTGGATTAGCTTGCGGGCGTTCTGCGTGCCCTTGGTGGCATCCGAGTCATCGTCGAGCGCCAGGTAGGTGACGGGCTCGCCCGCGATCGTCTTCGGAAGGGTCGCGACCGCCTTCATCTGCGGCTGGCCGAGCGCTGAGCCCGGCCCGGACGCGCTCATCGTGATGCCGACCCGCATCTCGGCGCGGGCCGCGCCCGTTCCCGCGAGACAAAGCGCCACCGAAAGCGCCCACGCCGCCTGCGCCAGCCCCAACCGTGCCATCCCGTATCCTCCCGCTCCGTCCCGCAGCCCGCGCCTGTTCCGGCGCTTGTTCCGCTCGCGACGAGATCCTTATCCTGTTATCGAAATCGTCGCGCGTCTACGGGAGGGACCCGACCCGGCCATGAGCACCGCGCCCGCCATCGACATCGACGTCCAGGGCTTCTGGGCCGATCCCTATCCGGTTCTCGCGCACTTCCGCGCCGAGGCGCCGATCGCCTTCGTGCCCCAGCTCGGCGCGACCGTGCTGACGCGGCGCGACGACATCTTCGTGTGCGAGAAGAACGTCGAGGTGTTCAGCTCCCACCAGCCCCAGGGGCTGATGAACCGGCTCATGGGTCACAACCTCATGCGCAAGGACGGCGAGGATCACCAGGCCGAGCGCCGGGCGATGTTTCCGGCCGTCTCGCCGAAGACCGTGAAGACGCACTGGACCGCGCTGTTCCAGACCCATGCCGACCGGATCATCGATGCCCTGCCGGCGTCGGGCACGGCCGAGTTCTGCCGCGAACTCGCCCTGCCCTTCTCGGCCGAGTGCCTGAAGTCGATCACCGGCCTCACGAACGTCCGGTTCGAGGACATGAACGCCTGGTCGCAGGCGATGATCGACGGCATCTCGAACTACCACGGCGATCTGGAGGTCGAGGCGCGCTGCCACGCGGCGACGGCCGCGATCGACTACGCGATCGACGAGCGGGCGCCCACCCTCGCGGCCGAGCCGGACCTCAGCCTGCTCGGCGTGCTCCTCGCCTCCGGCATGCCGATGGAGAGCGTGCGGGCGAACGTGAAGCTCGCGATCTCGGGCGGGCAGAACGAGCCCCGCGACGCGGTCGCCGGCACGGTCTGGGCGCTCCTCACCCATCCCGACCAGCTCGCGCTCGCGCGCGCAGGCGCCGTCACCTGGCTGCAGGTCTTCGAGGAATATGCGCGCTGGATCGCGCCGATCGGGATGTCGCCCCGGCGGGTCGCCCAGCCGGCCCAATATAGCGGGGTCGATTTCGAGACGGACGACCGCGTCTTCCTGATGTTCGGCTCCGCCAACCGCGACGAGCGCCACTTCGCCCATCCCGACAGCTTCGACGTTCGGCGCGACACCTCGAAGAGCATCGCGTTCGGGGCCGGCCCGCATTTCTGCGCGGGCGCCTTCGCGTCGCGCGCGATGGTGGCGGACGTCGCCCTCCCCACGATCTTTCGCCGCTTCCGGGGCCTCCGGCTCCGACACGACGAGCCGGTCCGGATCGGCGGCTGGGCCTTCCGCGGGCTCCTCAACCTGCCGGTTGCCTGGGACGGCATCGCGCCGGCCGGCGCGTAGGCGCGGCCCTACGCTCGAGGGCCCGGCGTGTCAGGCTTCCCCGACTCGCTTGATCTCCCATTCGAGCTCGACGCCGCTCGTCTCGCGGACCCGGCGGCGGACCTCCTCGCCCAGCGCCTCGATCTCGGCCGCGCTCGCCCCGCCGTGGTTGATCAGGAAGTTGCAGTGAAGCTCCGAGACCTGCGCGTCGCCGACCCGCAGGCCGCGGCAGCCGGCCGCGTCCACGAGCTGCCAGGCTTTCCGGCCAGGAGGGTTCTTGAAGGTCGAGCCGCCCGTGCGCGTGTTGACGGGCTGCGTCGCGCCGCGCGCCTCCGTGATGGCGTTCATCGCGGCGAGGATCGCGGCCGGGTCGCCGGGCCGGCCCTCGAACAAGGCCTCCGTGAAGATGAGATTGGCGGGCGCATCGCAATGGCGATAGCTGAAGCCCATCTCGGCCTGCGAGAGCACGTGCTGCGCGCCGCCGCGATCGACGGCCCGGGCCTCGACCAGCACGTCCGCGGTCTCGCCGCCATAGGCCCCGCCGTTCATGCGCAGCGCCCCGCCGACCGTGCCCGGGATGCCGCGCAGGAAGGCGAGCCCGTCGATGCCGGCCTCCGCCGCCGCGCGCGCGACCTTGACGTCCGGCGCGGCGGCGCCGGCCCGCACCCGAAGCCCGGGCTCGACCATCACCTGCGCGAAGCCCCGGCCGAGCCGCATCACGACGCCCCGGACGCCGCCGTCGCGCACGAGCAGGTTCGAGCCGAGGCCGACCACGAGGATCGGGAGGTCCCGCGGACAGCCCGCGAGGAAGAGCGCGAGGTCCGCCTCGTCGGCCGGCGTGAACAGGACCTCCGCCGGCCCGCCCGTGCGGAACCAGGAGAGCGGCGCGAGCGGCGCGTCGGCCTCGAGCGACCCGCGCAGAGCCGGGATCGCGGCTCGCAGCTCGGCCGCGAGGATGCCCGGGCCGCGCCGCCAACCCATCACGCCGCTTTCGGCTCTTCGTAGCTCGCTGGGAGCGGCACAAGGATCGGAACGCCGTCCTGGGACAGCGGGTCGGCCAGAGCGGCTTCGAGCGTCATCGGCTCTGGAATAGGCTCACCGTCCTCGATCATCCCAGCGATGTGCGCAAGCAGGGCTTCCCGAGCGAGAGCAGCGGCCTCCGCCAGCGTGTCGCCGGCCGAGATGCAACCCGGAAAATCGGGGAACAAGACGCCGAAATCGCTGGTCGGGTCCTTGTGCACGATGCCGATGTAATACCGCATGATCACCGGAGCCTCAGACCAGCCTGCTTTTCAACGCTCTTCACGGTCCCGATCGGCAGATCGCGTCTCGGATGCGGGACTGTTACCAAGCCCGGCTTCGTCGGATGCTTAAGCTGATGATGGCTGCCCGTCACGCGATGCAGGAGCCACCCATCAGCCTCCAACGCGCGCAGCACCGCTCTGCTATCCACGAGCGGTGACTTGCTATCGCCGCCGAGCCAACGCCCTCACGCCGCGGCCTGGCTGCCGAGCGCGTCGAGCTCACCCGGCAACGCGTAGGCCCATTGGGTGATGTTCCCGGCGCCGAGGCACATGACGTAGTCACCGGGCCGCGCGAGGCCGCGGACGATGCCGGCGAGGTCCTCCGAGCGCTCGAGCGCGGTCACGTTGCGATGGCCGCGCGACTTCAGCCCGGAGACGAGCGCGTCCCGGTCGGCGCCGGGAATCGGCAGCTCGCCGGCCGCGTAGACGGGCGCCACGATCACGGCGTCCGCGTCGTTGAAGCAGGTGCAGAACTGGTCGAAGAGCGACGAGAGCCGCGAGTAGCGGTGCGGCTGGACGACGGCGATCACCTGTCCGTCCATCGCCGCGCGCGCGGCCCTCAGCACGGCCGCGATCTCGACCGGATGGTGGCCGTAATCGTCGAACACCGCGATCCCGTTCCACTCGCCGGTGCGGGTGAAGCGCCGCTTCACGCCCCCGAAGCCCGAGAGCGCCTTGCGGATCGCCTCCGGCGTCACGCCGAGCTCGTGCGCGACCGCGATCGCGGCCGTCGCGTTCAGCGCGTTATGCGTGCCGGGCATCGGGAGGACGAGGTCGGAGAGCTCCATCCGGTAGCCCGGCCGGCGGTCCCGGACGAGCACGCGGAAGCGGTTCACGCCGCCCTTCGCGTCGAGGTCGATCAGGCGGACGTCGGCCTGCGGGTTCTCGCCGTAGGTGATGACGCGCCGGTCCTCGATCCGGCCGACGAGGTCCTGCACGATCGGATGATCGATGCACATCACGGCGAAGCCGTAGAAGGGCAGATTGTCGATGAAGGCCCGGAAGGCGTCCTTGATGGCGTCGAACGAGCCGAAATGGTCGAGATGCTCCGGGTCGATGTTCGTGACGACCGCGACCTCGGAGGGCAGCTTCAGGAAGGTGCCGTCGGATTCGTCCGCCTCCACCACCATCCAGTCGCCCGCCCCCATGCGGGCGTTCGTGCCGTAGGCGTTGATGATCCCGCCGTTGATGACGGTCGGGTCAAGCCCGCCGGCGTCGAGGAGCGCGGCGACGAGCGAGGTCGTCGTGGTCTTGCCGTGCGTTCCGGCGACCGAGACGCAGGACTTGAAGCGCATGAGCTCCGCCAGCATCTCGGCCCGTCGCACGACGGGCAACCGGCGCTCGCGCGCGGCCGTCAGCTCCGGGTTCTGGCGCTTGATCGCGGTCGACACGACCACGACCTCCGCGGCCTCGACGTTCTTCGCCTCGTGCCCGACGAAGGTGCGGATGCCCTTCTCGGCGAGCCGGCGCACGTTGTAATTGTCGGATGCGTCCGAGCCCTGCACCGTATAGCCGAGATTGTGCATGACTTCGGCGATGCCGGACATGCCGATGCCGCCGATCCCGATGAAGTGGATGGGGCCGAGCCGCTCGGGCAATTTCATGAAAGCGTGTCCTATGGGTCCGGAGAAAGCCCGTCGCCCCGCACCACGGATGACGGACGGGACGGCGCCTCGATCTGACCGAGGCTGAGAACGACGGCGGCGAGCCGTTCCGCCGCGTCCGTGATGCCCGCGCTCTTCGCGGCGGCGGCTGCGCGGGTCAAGCCGTGCGGGTCGGCG
>JAFAPJ010000100.1 GCA_019247255.1 Methylobacteriaceae bacterium
ACGAAGGACGGGCAGAAGCCCTTCAGGCAGGAGAGGTCGCTGTTGCAGGAGGATTGGTCGATCGCACGCTTGCGACCCCATTCGGTCTCGACCGGCACGACGGAGAGGCAATTGCTCTTCTTTTGACAATCGCCGCAGCCCTCGCAGACGAGGTCGTTGACGACGACCCGGGCCGCGGCCTCCGGCGCCTCGCCCCGCTTGCGCCGCCGCCGCTTCTCGGTCGCGCAGACCTGGTCGTAGACGAGCACGGTCACGCCCGGCACTTCGCGAAGCTCGCGCTGGACGGCGTCGAGCTCGTCCCGGCCGTGGAGCGTGACGCCCGGCGCGAAGCCCGGCTGCGCGCCGTACTTGTCGGGATCGTCCGCCACGACCGCGACGCGCCGGACGCCCTCGGCCTCGACGAGCCGGGTGATGCGCGCGACGGAGACCGGGCCGTCGACGGGCTGACCGCCCGTCATGGCGACGGCGTCGTTGAACAGGATCTTGAACGTGATGTTCGCGCCGGCCGCCACCGCCTGCCGGATCGCCATGTGGCCCGAATGGAAATAGGTGCCGTCGCCGAGATTCTGGAAGACGTGGCGCTCGCGCGTGAAGGCGGATTGGCCGACCCAATCGACGCCCTCTCCCCCCATCTGGATGATGCCGGACGTATCCCGGTCCATCCAGGCCGCCATGAAGTGGCAGCCGATGCCGGCACCGGCCCGGCTGCCCTCGGGCACGCGGGTCGAGGTGTTGTGGGGACAGCCCGAGCAGAAATAGGGCGTGCGCAGGATCGGCGCGGGCTCGAGCGGGACGGGCGTCCCCCAGGCCTCCGGAAGGGCAAGCGCGAGGCCGTAGCGGGCGAGGCGGTCGCGGAGAACCGGCGCGACGCGCGACGGCCTGAGCTCGGCGGTGGCCGAGAGGAGCGGGCGCCCGCCCTCGTCGGTCTTGCCGACGACCCGCGGGCGGCGATCGGCCGGCCAGTTGAAGAGGAGGTCCTTGATCTGGCCCTCGACGACGCCCGCCTTCTCCTCGACGACGATCGCCTCGTCGAGCCCGGCGAGAAGCCCGCTCAGCCCCTCCGGCTCGATCGGAAACACGAGCCCGACCCGGTAGATCGCGATCCCGGCCCGGGCGAGATCGGCCTCGGTCACGCCGCCGACCCGCAGCGCCTCCATCACGTCGCCGTGCGCCTTGCCGACCGTGACGATCGCGGCGCGCGGACGCTCGGGCGCCACGACGAGCCGGTCGAGGGGGTTCGCCCGCGCGAAGGCCCGCACGGCGTCGAGCTTCGCCTCGAGCCGCGCCTCGATCGCCGGGGAGGGCAGGTCCGGCCAGCGCCAATGGAGCCCGCCCGGAGGCGAGGCGTAATCGGTCGGCTCGGCGAAGGGCGCGGGCGTGGCAACCGCGATCGTCGAGGTGCCCTCGACCGTCTCGGAGATCGCCTTGAAGCCGATCCAGGCGCCCGAGAAGCGCGACGCCGCGAAGCCCCACAGGCCGAACGGTTCGTATTCCTCGACGCTCGCCGGATGAATGACGGGCATGCGCCAGGCCGTCATGGCGAGGTCGCTCTGGTGCGACATGGAGGACGACACGCAGCCGTGGTCGTCCCCCGCGACCACGAGCACGCCGCCCTTGGGCGACGATCCATAGGCGTGGCCGTGCTTGAGCGCGTCGCCCGCGCGGTCGACCCCCGGGCCCTTCCCGTACCAGAGCGCGAACACGCCCTCGACGGCCGCCTCGGGCCCGCTCGGCGCCTTCTGCGTGCCGAGCACGATCGTCGCCGCCAGATCCTCGTTGATCGCGGGCTGGAAGCGCACGCGGGCGGCCTCGAGCTCGGCCTTCGCCTTCCAGGCCTCCTGGTCGACGGCGCCGAGCGGCGAGCCGCGATAGCCTGAGATCAGCCCTGCCGTGTCGAGACCGGCCGCCCGATCGGCTTCCGCCTGGGCCAGCATCAACCGGATGAGCGCCTGGGTGCCGGTCAGGTAGATGCGGCCGCTCGAGCGCCGGTAACGGTCGGCGAGCGCGTAGCCCGCGTCGATCTGGCTGTCGGGCATGGCTGGTCCTCGTCGGCCCGGGTGCAGCCAGCCTGGGCCGCATCCCACGATGCAGGCTATTGCGCGCGGCCGGGCATATCCTCTCTAAATCAGCGCTCCACACGCCCGTTCAGGGCATGATCGGCGCTCGAGACGCCCGTTCGGAGAAACAACATGCCCGCGTCCGAGCTCGACCGCCACGAACGGGCTCTTCTCCGCGAGCTGCAGCGCGATGCGCGCCAGAGCGTCGGCGAGCTCGCCGACACGATCGGGCTCTCGACCTCGCCGACCTGGCGGCGCCTGAAAGGGCTCGAGGAGCGCCGGGTGATCCGCGGCTATGTCGCGCGGGTGGACGAGGCGGCGCTCGGCTACGGCCAGACCGTCTTCGCGAACGTGACCCTCGCCAAGCACGACCGGGCCGAGATGCAGGCCTTCGAGCAGGCGCTGATCGAGCGGCCGGAGGTGCTCGAGTTCTTCTCCATGACCGGCAGCTTCGACTACCTGCTGCGCGTCGTCGTCGGCTCGACCGCCGATTACGAGCGCTTCCTCCAGGAGGTCGTGTTCACGAGCCCGGCCGTGCAGCATGTGAGCTCGAATTTCGCGCTCCGCGAGCTCAAGCACACGACCGCCGTCCCGGTCTGAGGCACCCGTCAACGAAGCCTTAACCCTGCCGGGCGCTTAACTCGATCAGCCAGATGGGCTCCGATGGCGTCCGGCCGCGCGCTCTTACTTTCGACAGATTCGGGGGCGAACGGCTCGGGCCTACCTGACAGAGCTGGTCGCAGGCGCCGGGACCACCCGGACCGCAAGCCCCGCGAGGTTTGAACCCGCATGAACCCGGCCGACGCCCTCGCGGCGACCTCACCCGCCGAGATCTCGATCTGGAGCCTCTTCTGGAGCGCCCATCCGGTCGTGAAGCTCGTGATGCTGGGGCTGCTCGCCGCCTCCGTCTGGTGCTGGGCGATCATCATCGACAAGACGCTGCTCTTCCGGCGGACGCGCACGGCGATGGACCGCTTCGAGGAGACCTTCTGGTCGGGCCAGTCGCTCGAGGACCTGTACCGGACGCATGCGGAGCAGCCCGATTGCGGGCTCGCGGCCGTGTTCGTCGCCGCCATGCGCGAATGGAAGCGCTCCTTCGAGGGCTCGGGCCGTCAGGTCGCGAGCCTTGCGACCCGCATCGACAAGGTGCTCGACGTCACGATCCAGCGCGAAGCCGAGAAGCTCGAGGCGCGGCTCCTCTTCCTCGCCTCCATCGGCTCGGCCGGACCCTATATCGGGCTCTTCGGCACGGTCTGGGGCATCATGACGGCCTTCACGTCGATCGCGGCCTCGAAGAACACGAGCCTCGCGGTCGTGGCGCCCGGCATCGCGGAGGCGCTCTTCGCCACCGCGATCGGGCTCTTCGCGGCGATCCCGGCCGTCATCGCCTACAACAAGCTGCAGGCGCAGGTCGGCCGCATCCAGTCGCGGCTCGAGGGCTTCGCGGACGAGTTCTCCGCGATCCTGTCGCGGCAGATCGACGAGCGCGTCGCGCTCGCGGCCTGAGGGGACCAGGATGGCAGGGGCGATCGGAGCCGCGGGCGGACCCGCTCGGCGCCGCCGGCGGGGCCGCCGCAACGGCGCCATCAACGAGATCAACATGACGCCGTTCATCGACGTCATGCTGGTCCTGCTCATCATCTTCATGGTGGCGGCGCC
>JAFAPJ010000114.1 GCA_019247255.1 Methylobacteriaceae bacterium
CTCCATAACAAAGAGATATATCGAAACATTTAAGACTGATGATGTTGAGCCACTAGATTGTGGAGGAGAGAACATCGATCAGATTAAATCGTCTGGTAATGCATTTACTTTTGCTCGCCGTGGTTAGACGCTTAATTTCAGATGATAGCTGCAGCCACTGAGATCCGGAATAGGCTGTGGGGAAAATGAGAGTGCGCGAGGTGTCCTTTGTCGGAACGTTTTTCTTTGGCGATGCGCGACTACGTGCCTGAATACCGTGTCCGCTGCGGCCCAGCCCTGTAGCGAAGTTCGGCGCCGACCCAGGGCTTGAGCGGCGGTGCCGCTCTGCCTATGTGCCGCCCATCCAAGCCGGGCCCCTCTGGCCGCCTTCCCGGGCTGCGATGTCGGATTGGACGGATCGAGCGACGGTCGTCGCTCGCGTTCGCCGGCTGCCCGGCCACGGATCGTTCCGGGGCTCAGCGCGCGGCGGCGCGGGCGGGCCGAGGAGCGCCCCTCATGGACAGCCTGTTCACCGCCGACGCGCTCGCCGCGCTCGCCCAGGTCGTGATGATCGACCTCGTGCTCGCGGGCGACAACGCGATCGTCATCGGGCTCGCGGCGGCGGGCCTGCCGAAGCAGCAGCGCAACCGCGCGATCCTGATCGGGATCGCGGCCGCCACCGTGCTGCGGATCGCGCTCGCGGCGCTGACGACGCAGCTCCTCCAGATCCTCGGGCTCCTGCTCGCCGGGGGCGTCCTGCTGCTCTGGGTCTCCTGGAAGATGTGGCGCGAGCTGCGCGCCGGGCACGGGGCGGAGGAGGGCCACGAGGACGGCGAGCTTGCGCCGACCGGCGCCCCGCGGAAGACCTTCGCGCAGGCGGCCTGGCAGATCGTGCTCGCCGACGTCTCCATGTCGCTCGACAACGTGCTGGCGGTCGCAGGCGCGGCGCGGGAGCACCCGGCCGTCCTGGTTTTCGGCCTCGGGCTCTCGATCGCGCTGATGGGGCTCGCGGCGTCCTTCATCGCGCGCCTGCTCCAGAGGCACCGCTGGGTCGCGTATGTGGGCCTCGCGGTGATCCTCTACGTCGCGCTCGACATGACCTATCGCGGGGCGCTTGAGGTGTGGCCGTACCTCGCCGCCCGCTGATGGCTTGCAAGCGCTAGGCGCGCGAGAGGCGCTCCTTCACCAGGCCGCTCGCCTTCCCGAAATCCATCCGCCCCGCATGCTGGGCGCGGAGGGCCGCGATGACACGGCCCATGTCCTTGACGGAGCCGGCGCCGGTCTCGGCGATCGCCGCGTCGATCGCGGCCGCGACCTCGGCCTCCCCGAGCGGCTGGGGCAGGAAGTCGGCCAGCACCGCAACCTCGTCGCGTTCGCCCGCCGCGAGCTCCGGCCGGCCGTTCGCGTCGTAGATCGCGATCGATTCCTGGCGCTGCTTCACCATTTTCTGCAGGAGGGCGAGGATCTCCTCGTCCGAGATCGGGCCTTTGCCCTGGCCGCGGGCCTCGATGTCGCGATCCTTGAGCGCCGCCTGAATGAGGCGGATCGTGGAGAGCCGGGTCTTGTCGCCCGCCTTCATGGCGGTCTTGAGCTCGTCCGTGAAACGGTCGCGGAGCATGGGATCCTGGTCGCGTTGACGCGTCCGGACGCGGCTCCTAAGTGTCGCCCGCGTGGCCGGACCTGCATGGAGGTCGGCGCGGCTTAACCCGGATCATCGAGATGTCGCAACAGGATGGGCCCGCGCTCGCGGGCTGGGACGAGCCGCGGCCGAGCGCGCTCCTGGTCCTGGCGGACGGCATGGTGATCGAGGGCACCGGGATCGGGGCGGTCGGCCGCAAGGCCGGCGAGGTCTGCTTCAACACGGCGATGACCGGCTACCAGGAGATCCTGACCGACCCGTCTTATGCCGGGCAGATCATCACCTTCACCTTTCCGCATATCGGGAATGTCGGGACGAATGAGGAGGATATCGAGACGGTCGAGGCCGACAAGACGGCCGGCGTCCGCGGGCTCGTCCTCGCGACCGCGATCACCGAGCCCGCGAACTGGCGCGCCACCCGCTCGCTCGACACCTGGCTCAAGGCGCGCGACATCCCGGGCATCACCGGCGTCGACACGCGCGCGTTGACGGCGCTCATCCGCGAGCGCGGGATGCCGAACGCGGTGATCTGCCACGAGCCGTCGGGCGTCTTCGACGTCGAGGCGCTGAAGCGCGAGGCCGCGGCGCTGCCCTCCATGGAGGGGCTCGACCTCGTCCCGATGGTGACCCGCGACCAGGAGGGCAACTGGACCGAGACGGTCTGGGAGCTCGGCCGCGGCTACGGCCGGCAGAACGGCGGCGCGCGGCTCCACGTCGTCGCGATCGATTACGGGGTGAAGCGCAACATCCTGCGGCTCCTGGCTCGGGCGGGCTGCCGCGTCACGGTCATGCCGGCGACGGCGAGCGCGGACGAGATCCTGGCGCTGGAGCCGGACGGCGTCTTCCTGTCGAACGGCCCGGGCGACCCGGCCGCGACCGGCACCTACGCGGTGCCGGTGATCCGGTCGCTTCTCGACCGGCGCGTTCCGACTTTCGGGATCTGCCTCGGGCACCAGCTGCTCGGCCTCGCGCTCGGGGCCGAGACCCTCAAGATGCATCAGGGTCACCATGGGGCGAACCACCCGGTTCAGGACCGGACGACCGGCAAGGTCGAGATCGTGTCCATGAACCACGGCTTCGCGGTCGACCGCGCGACGCTGCCGTCGAACGCGGCCGAGACGCACGTGTCGCTGTTCGACGGCTCGAATTGCGGAATCGCCCTCACCGACCGCCCGGCCTTCTCGGTGCAGTACCATCCGGAGGCATCGCCGGGCCCGCGCGACAGCCATTACCTGTTCGACCGGTTCGTCGCGTTGATGGAGCGCCGGAACGCGACACCGTGATATTGGTTCCGCCTGCGACAAAGTAAGCCGGTTGGCACGGCCCGATTCGGCGGGTTAACCCACCTTCAAGGATGTGGGCTCAGGACAGGAGCCTGTCCGAGCGGGGCTGAGGGTTCATGGCGTTGCAGGCAATCCGGCGCGAGCACAGCGCCGACGAGTTCGCGCGGCTGCATCGCGCCTTCGTGGTCCATCTCGGCTTCGCGACCGGCTTCGCGTGGTTCGCAACCCTCGCGGCCGCTTTGCGGGCGCCTTGGGTGCGCAACATTCGGGCGCTGATCGAGCCGACCGCCGCGCGGCCGGAGGCCACCGGCTCCTACCTGTTCAGCCTGCCGCTCCTGATGCTCGCGGCCCTCGTCTGCGTCGTGGTCGGCGAGGACACGATGCGCCGCGGCCGTCTCCTCAAGAACCAGAACCTGGAATTCGGCTTCGCGGCGGTCGTCGCCTTCGTGGTGTTCTGCGCGGCGGTCCAGAGGGCGGTCGCGGTCTGCTACCTCGGAAGCTGACGCGCCCGGGATGAGCTGGCGCGAGTACTGGAACGCCGACACCCCGATCTACGTCAACGAGCGGCATCGCACGCTTCACTATCAGCTCGTCGGGCGCGACCTCGCGGCGCTCGTGCCGGGCCCTGACGCGGTCGTGCTCGACCACGGCTGCGGGGAGGCCCTGTCGGCCGGCGCCGTTGCGGCCCGCTGCCGGCGTCTCTACCTCTGCGACGGCGCCCCGTTGGTGCGCGAGCGCCTCGCGGCGCGGTTTGCTGATACCGGGAACATCACCGTCCTCGCGCCCGAGGAGGTGCCCGACCTCGCGGACGGGAGCCTCGACCTCGTGGTCGCGAACTCGCTCCTGCAATATCTCCCGCACGAGGAGTTCACGGAGCTTCTCGGCCTCTGGCACGCCAAACTCGGGGAGGACGGCCGGCTCGTCCTCGCCGACGTCATCCCGCACGGCCTCGGAACGCTCGTCGATGTGCGGGCGCTGCTCGGCTTCGCCTGGCGCGGCGGCTTTCTCGGCGCCGCGCTTGTGGGCCTCGTCCGCACCGCGCTCTCGCCCTACGCGAAGCTCCGCTCCGAGCTCGGGCTCACGCATTACGGCGAGGCCGAGATGGTCGAGCTCCTGCGCGAGCGGGGCTTCGCGGCCGAGCGCAGGCCGGTGAATATCGGGCATAACCAGGCCCGCATGACCTTCGTGGCTCGCCCTATCTGAGCGATCTCCCGCTCAAACGCCAGGCCCGCTTACCCCACGTTAACCCTGTTTCGATCAGCCTCCCGCAGATCGGACCGCGCGGCCGGTTCGCGACCTTTGGACGATCTATGACGCTTTGACGTCGGGCGCGCGATGGCGTAGCAGGAGTACAAAGCAAGAAACGTGCCGAATGAGGCACGGGGGCTGACATCATGGGGCTGATGCAACGGCTGGAGCTGCGCCAGGGCCAGGCCCTGGTGATGACTCCTCAATTGCTGCAGGCGATCAAGCTGCTGCAGCTCTCCCATCTCGACCTCGTGTCCTACGTGGAGGCGGAGCTCGAGCGGAACCCGTTGCTCGAGGCCGTCGAGCCTCCTCCCGATAGCGTCGATGCCGGCGAGGCACCGACGGACAACGAGTCGGGCGCCGAAGACATTCGCCTCCGCGACGGGCAGTTCGAGGACGCGCCGCCGCTCGAGAACGACTTCCCGGACGAGCCCCTGCCGACCTCGCCTGCGGGCGCCGGCGAGGAGCTCAGCCTCACGGCTTCGGCCTGGTCCGCCTCGAGCGGGGGCAGCTTCGACGGGCTCGAACCGGATCTCGGCGCGACGCTCACGGTCGAGCCGACGCTGCGCGACCACCTCAGCGCTCAGCTCGACCTTGCGACCACGAACCCGGTCGATCGGTTAGTCGGGCGCCACGTCATCGACGGGGTGAACGAGGCAGGCTACCTGACCGAGAGCCTCGACGAGATCGCCGCGAGCCTCGGGATCGAGGCCGCGGAGGTCGCCCGCGTGCTCGCGCTCGTCCAGGGCTTTCAGCCCGCCGGGATCGCGGCGCGCGACCTCGCCGAATGTCTCGCGATCCAGCTGCGCGAGCGCGACCGCTTCGATCCGGCCATGCAGGCGCTTGTCGGCCGGCTCGATCTCGTGGCACGCCGCGACCTCGCGGCCTTGAAGCGGCTCTGCGGGGTCGACGACGAGGATATGGCCGAGATGCTGGCCGAGCTGCGCCGTCTCGACCCGAAGCCCGGCCGGGCTTTCGGGTCCGGCCCCGTCCAGGTTCTCGTGCCCGACGTCTTCGTCCGGGCGGCCCCCGACGGGTCGTGGATCGTCGAGCTCAACCCGGACACGCTGCCCCGCGTGCTCGTGAACCAGGCCTACCACGCCCGCGTGGCGCGGGGCGCCCGGACGGATGCCGAGAAGAGCTTCATCAGCGAATGCCTCCAAAGCGCGAACTGGCTCACGCGCTCGCTCGAGCAACGCTCGAAGACGATCCTGAAGGTCGCGACCGAGATCGTGCGTCAGCAGGACGGGTTCTTCGCGCACGGCGTCGCGCATCTGCGGCCGCTGAACCTGAAAACGGTTGCGGACGCGATCGGCATGCACGAGTCCACCGTCTCGCGTGTCACCTCGAACAAGGCGATCGGCACCGCCCGCGGCACCTTCGAGATGAAGTACTTCTTCACCGCCGCCATCCCGGGCGCGGCCGGCCAGGAGGCGCATTCCTCCGAAGCCGTGCGTCACCGCATCCGCCAGCTCGTCGAAGCGGAGCGCCCGGACGACGTTCTGTCCGACGACGCCCTGGTGCGCCGGCTGAAGCAGGAGGGCATCGACATCGCCCGGCGCACGGTCGCCAAGTACCGCGACTCGCTGCGCATTCCCTCTTCGGTCGACCGCCGGCGCGACAAGGTCGTGGCTGCGCTCGCCGGCTAGGGCGCTATCCTGACGCCGCCTCGGGGTCGCGGCGCGGCATCAGCGCCGCCCCCGCGGCGAAGAACGCGATGAGCACGAGCGGCGCGGCCGATTGCCGGCCGGTGAGTTCGGTCGCGACCGCGACCGCGAGCGGCGCCAGGAACGAGGTCAGCTTCCCCGACAGGGACAGGAGCCCGAAATAACGGCCGGCCTCGGCCGGCGGGACCGAGCGGGCGAGGAGCGCGCGCGAGGACGCCTGCAGCGGTCCCGCGACGGCCCCGATGAGGCAACCGCAAACGAGGAACAATCGCTCCGGCCAGCTGCCGAAGAGCCGGCGGGGCTCGGGCGGGGCGACCGGGACGACGAAGAGCACGTGCTCCCGGCCGATCGACAGGATCGCCACGCACACGAGCGTCAGCACGGCGAGCGATCCGAGGATCACCGGGCGGGGTCCGGTCCGGTCCTCCAGGATCCCGCCGAGGATCGCGCCGAGCGTCCCGGCCACCGTGAGCAGGATGCCGAAGACCCCGAGCGCGATCGCGCCCCAGCCGAGGATCCCCGCCCCGTAGACGCCCCCGAAGGCGAACAGCGCGACGAGCCCGTCCTGGTAGACCATGTTGGCGAGAAGGAAGCGCGCGAGCGCGGGTTTTCCGCGCGCCTCGCCGATCGTGCGCCGAAGACCTCGCAGGCCCGTCCCCACCGCCTCGCGCCAGGGCCGCCCGCTCCTCGCCCCGTCCGGCGTCCACAGGAAGAGCGGCCAGGCGAGGAGCACCATCCAGAGCGCGGAGAGCGGACCCACGATCCGGTCGCCTTCGTGGCGCGCTGGATCGAGCCCGAAGAGCGGCGGCAGGCCGGCGAGCGTCCGGCCGGTCTCGGGCGAGGCGGCGAGGAACCCGAGCACGATCGCGAGCGACACGAGGCCCCCCGCATAGCCGGCCCCCCAGCCATAGCCCGAGAGCCGGCCCATCCGATCGGGGCCGGCGAGCCGGCCCATCATGGCGTTGTTGAAGACGGCCGCGATCTCGGCCGCGACCGTGCCGACCGCGTAGAGCCCGAGGGCGAGAAGGAGCGCGCTCGGCGCGCCAGGCGCCGCCCACCACAGGCCCGCGGAGGCGGCCGCCATGACGGCGAGCGCCCCCGCGATCCAGGGCTTCATGCGCCCGCCCGCGTCCGCAACGCTTCCGAGGACGGGAGACAGGACGGCGAGCGCGAGGCCGGCCGCCGCGGTCGCGTAGCCCCAGAGCGCCTGGCCGCGGACGGGGTCGGACGCCAGGATCGCGGTCGCGTAGGGCGCGAACACGAAGGTGGTGACCAGCGTGAAGAAGGGCTGGCAGGCCGGATCGAACAGGATCCAGCCGAGGACCGCGGCGCGCGAGGGCGGGCCGGCGGAGACGCCCGGCGCGCCGCGCGACCCCGGACGCGATGAGAGGCGGGCCACGCGGCTCAGGGGACCGCGTAGGCGGTTTCGGACTTGATCCGCTCCATGGCGAAGCGCGAGGTCACGTTCTTCAGCGGGACGGCCGCGATCAGCCGCTTGTAGAAGCCGTCATAGGCCGCCATGTCCGCCACCGCGACGCGCAGCATGTAATCGACGTCGCCCGCCATGCGGTAGAACTCCATCACCTCGGGCATGGCCGAGACGCCATCCGCGAAGCGCCGCAGCCAATCCTCCGAGTGATCCGGGGCCTGGATGGAGACGAACACCGTCAGGCCGAGGCCGATCTTCGACGGATCGACCAGCGCGACGCGGCGCTCGATCACGCCCGTCATCTCGAGGCGGCGAATGCGCTTCCAGCAGGGCGTCTGCGAGAGGCCGACCCGATCGGCGATCTGCGCGATGGGCACGGTCGCGTCGCTCTGGAGGATGCGCAGGATCTCGCGGTCGATACGGTCCATCTCGGAGGCTCGGCGTCGGACCGAAGCGTGGCGGGGCCGGCCGGCCGAAGTCAATCGGGCGGCCGCTTCGCGCGCGGCGGGCACGGGCGCGACCTTGCCCGAATCGCCCGCCCGGCCTAGAAGGGCCTCGGCGCCGCAATAGCTCAGCTGGTAGAGCACCTCATTCGTAATGAGGGGGTCGGGGGTTCGAATCCCTCTTGCGGCACCAGACCCGCTCCAACTCTTCCGTCATTGCCAAGGCTGTGCGCTTTCGCGAAGCCGCGCGCTCACGCCCTCGAGGTCGCGCCAGGGCGGGCGACCGGGTGCGAAGCGTTCGCGCAGATGCGCCGCGAGCGCCGCGACCTGCCGGTCGTCGAGGGCGCGCGCGAAGCCCGGCATGAAGCCGAGATCCGGGGAGGCGGGCTCGGCGATCCCGGCGAGGATCACCCGGATGAGGTTGTCCGGCCGGTCGAGCTGCAAGGCGGTCGCGAGCGCGAGGGAGGGCTTCACGCCCCACAGGACGGGGCCGCGCCCCGGCTCGTGGCAGACCGCGCAGGCGCCCTCGTAGAGCCGCGCCCCCAGGCCGTCGCCGCGCCGCGCCCGGCTCGCCTCCTCCAGCCGGGCCGCACGCGCAGCATCCTCCCCGAGGGCTCCGGCCGGCGCCGCGAGATAGGCTGCCATCGCCCGGATGTCCTCGTCCGGGACGTCCCGCATCTGGCGGACGATCTCGGCCATCGGGCCGGTCGCGACGCCGTGCAGGGCGGAGTACCCGGTGCGGAGGTAATCGAAGAGCGCCGCCTCGCTCCAGTGCACGGGCGCGCGTGAGAGGTCGGCAAGGGCGGGGGCGTCCCAGCCGGCCGCCTCGCCTCCGGCGAGATGCGCCGCGCCGCCCCGCTCGGCGCCGAGGCGGTTCCTCGGCGAATGGCAGGCGCCGCAATGGCCGAGCGTCTCGACGAGATAGGCGCCGCGGTTCCAGGCGGCCGAGCGGTCCGGGTCGGGCCGCCACTCGCCCGGCCGGAGGAAGAGCGCGTTCCAGGCCGCCATCAGAGGACGAAACCCGTAGGGCCAAGCGAGCGCGGTCGCGGGCGGGGCCGAAGCGACGGCCGGCTCGGCCATCAGGAAGGCGTAGAGCGCCTGCAAATCCGCTTCCGCCGCCTTCGCGTAAGCCGGGTAGGGATGGGCCGGGTAGAGGTGATGGCCGTCGCGCGAAACGCCGTCGCGCATGGCCCGGGTGAAGGCCGGGTAGGACCAGCCGCCGACGCCGTGCGTCGCGTCGGGCGAGATGTTCGCGGACCAGACCGTGCCGAACGGGGTCTCGACCGCGCGTCCGCCCGCGAGCCGGCCTTGCGGTCCCGTGTGGCAGGTGACGCAGCCGCCAAGGGCCGCAAGCACGCGCCCCCGCGCGATCGTCGCGGCCGAGTAGGCCTGCGGGTCGGGCCGGGCGATCGGCGCGAGCGCCGGCTTCAACGGCCAGAGCGCCGCGACCCCCGCGGCGAGCCCGCCGA
>JAFAPJ010000116.1 GCA_019247255.1 Methylobacteriaceae bacterium
CGTCATCATGATCCGGAAGCCGTTCCGCCCGAGCGAGCGGTGGGGCCGGATCACGGCCGCGAAGATGGGGTTCGCTTCCCGGCCTGTCTCGCTCGCCTTGCCGCTCTCCATAGCGCGAATATAACCCGCCCATGCCGGTCCGGAAGACGTCGCCGAAGCCACAAATCCGAGACCAGGTCTCTCGCGGCCGGCCGGCCGATGGCCGGACACGGTCCGCCGCGACCGAGCCGCCGCTCGTCGACGGGGCGGCTCTCGAGGAGATCTTCCGGCGTTTCGCCGAGACCTCGCCAGCGCCGAGAGGCGAGCTCGAACATCAGGACGCCTATCAGCTGCTCGTCGCCGTGGTCCTGTCGGCCCAGGCGACGGACCGGAGCGTGAACCTCGCGACGGGTCCGCTCTTCGCTCTCGCGGACACGCCAGCCGCGATGGTCGCGCTCGGCGAAGATGGCCTCATCGAGCATATCCGTACGATCGGCCTCTTCCGCACCAAGGCCCGCAACGTCATCGCGCTCTCCCAGCGCCTCCTCGACGAGCATGGCGGGATCGTGCCGCCCTCCCGCACCTATCTCGAGAGCCTGCCGGGCGTCGGACGCAAGAGCGCCTCGGTCGTCCTGAACAGCGTCTTCGGCGAGCCCACGATCGCGGTCGACACCCATGTCTTTCGCGTCTCGCACAGGATCCCCATCGCGCGCGGGCGAACGCCGGACGACGTGCAGCGCGAGCTCGAGGCGCGCATCCCCTCACAATACCGCCTCTACGCCCATCACTGGCTGATCCTGCACGGGCGCTACACCTGCAAGGCGAGGACGCCCGATTGCCCGGGCTGCCTCATTCGCGACCTCTGCCGCTATCCCGACAAGACGCCTCCCGCCTGAAGGCCGCGGGCGAATGTCCGCCCGGCAATTGGCCGGCCGTCAGTGGTGGTGAGCCGCGCCGTCCGGCGCCGACCGGGCCCCGAGCCCGCCGACCTGGAATGTCAGGGCGACGGTCCCGGCCTTCTCGAAGGTCAGCGTGCCCTGGACGGTCTCGCCTTCCCGCGCGGGCTCGCGCAGATCCAGGAACATGAGGTGGAACCCGCCGGGCTTGAGCTCGACCGTTCCGCCCGGCGGGATGACGAGGCCGCCCTCGACCTCGCGCATCTTCATCACGCCGGCCTCCATGGCCATCTCGTGCACCTCGCCGCGGGCCGCGAGCGGCACGGAGGCGGACACGAGCCGGTCGGGCTCGCTGCCGCGGTTCGTGATCCGCAGGTAGCCGCCCGCGACCTTGGCGCCGCCCGGCGTCGCGCGGATCCAGGGCTGCTCGATCGTGAGGGTACCGGCGGAGACGGCCGCGGCGGGGGCGGGCGCGGTGGCCCCGGTCGTCGCGGGGCGGTCGGAGGCCGCGATGACGACGGACGGCGCGGGCGACTGCAGGTCGCGGGCGCTCCGCCCGGCCGCCGGGATCTCGACCCAGCGATGCTCGCCCGACGCGCAGGTCTGGACGACCGGGAAGTAGACCGTCTCCCCCGGGCGGAAGGCGTCCGAGATCAGGGCCGAGAAGGTGAACTCGTCGAAGAGATCGTCGGGCAGGCTGCCGCCCGACCAGGTGATCTCCTTTACGCCCTCCGAGAGGTCGCCGTGCCAGCCCGGATAGGCGCGGGCGTAAGGGCCGCGCTCGGTCGCGACGGTCCAGCCCGGCTTCGGCATCGGACGCGCCGCGACCACGCCTTCGGGGATGGTCACCGCGACGCGGGTCGTGGGCGAGCCCTCGCAGCCATGCGTGACCTGGAGGACGCCGCGATATGAGGAGCGGACCTGCGCCTCGCGCCGCTCGAGAACCGTATGGGACAGGGCCGACGTGACGGACAGGAGAAGGGCGGACGCGCCGAACGCGCCGCGAACGGACAGGGACAGCATGGGAAAACCTCGCCGGAAGGATCGGAGCGGAGCGGACGATCTCAGGCGGGCGGCGGCCCTCGGGCCGAGGCGGTGCGGGCCCGACGGGGCGGCGCATCCGCCGTCGCGACCGGGCGCCAGGCGACAATGCTGGCCTTGCGCGCCGGCACGACCGCGCGCGCCTCCGGGACAGGCAGGAGCGGGGCGGCGCAGAGGGCGAGGCAGCATGCCGTGCCGGCCGGCCCGACCGGGACGCCGTCATGCTTCGACGCACTCGCAGGCGCGCAGATGCCGGCTTCGCCGCCCGCCGGATACGGTCCGGCGGCGGCCGTAATGAAGCTCTGCAGCGCCGCCGCGTAGAGGATGGCGGCGCCGAGGATCGCGCGCAGGAACGGGAGGCTAGCTCTGGCCACGGGGGAGCGTTAGGCCCGGCCTGGCGACCCCGTCAACGCGGCGCGGCGGCAGGGGCCCTGGACGCGCCCGCCGGGCCCGCGTATGCGGCCACGCTTTTCGCACCTGCACACAGGCCCATGTCGGATCTCCGCCTCTCCCTGCCCAAGGACCGCATCCAGGTGCTGCTCCTCGAGGGCGTGAACGATTCCGCGATCGAGGTGCTGCGCGGCGCCGGCTACAGCAACGTCGAGCGGCTGCCGAAGGCGCTGGACCCCGATGACCTGAAGGCGCGCCTCGCCGCGGGCGTTCATATCCTGGGCATCCGCTCGCGCACCGAGCTGACGGAGGACGTGTTCGCCGCCGCCTCGCGCCTCGTCGCCGTCGGCTGCTTCTCGGTCGGCACGAACCAGGTCGATCTGCCGGCCGCCGCCCAGCGCGGCATCCCGGTCTTCAACGCGCCCTTCTCGAACACGCGCAGCGTCGCCGAGCTCGTGATCGGCGAGATCGTGATGCTGATGCGCCGCGTCTTCCCGCGCTCGGTCGCGGCCCATGACGGGCGCTGGGACAAGTCGGCGACGGACAGCTTCGAGGTCCGCGGCAAGACGCTCGGCATCGTCGGCTACGGCAATATCGGCAGCCAGCTCTCGAGCCTCGCCGAGGCGATGGGCATGAAGGTCGTGTTCTACGACCTGACCGACAAGCTGCGGCGCGGCAACACGGAGCCGACCGAGAGCCTCGAGGCGCTGCTGGCGGCGAGCGACGTCGTCTCGCTCCATGTCCCCGAGACGCCGGAGACGCACGGCATGATCGGGACGCGCGAGATCGGCCTCATGAAGCCCGGCGCCTACCTCATCAACAATTCGCGCGGCACCGTCGTCGATCTCGAGGCGCTCGCGGACGCGCTCAGAGCCCGCCACGTCCGGGGCGCCGCGATCGACGTGTTTCCGGTCGAGCCCGCCTCCAACAACGAACGCTTCGTCACGCCGCTCCAGAACCTCGACAACGTCATCCTGACCCCGCATGTCGGCGGCTCGACCGAGGAGGCGCAGGAGCGCATCGGGTCGGAGGTGGCCCGCAAGCTCGTCGAGTACTCGGACGTTGGCTCGACCGCGGGCGCCGTCAACTTCCCGCAGGTGCAGCTGCCGCCGCGGCCCCGCGGCACGCGCTTCATGCATGTCCACGGCAACGAGCCGGGCACGCTCGGGCGGCTCATCGACGTCTTCAGCCGGCGCGGCGTGAACATCGCGAGCCAGTACCTGCAGACGGACGGGGCGATCGGCTACGTGGTGATCGAGGCCGATGCCGAACGCTGCCAGCCGGAGGCGATCCTCGACGAGATCCGCGCCCTGCCGGGGACCATCCGGGCGCGGCTCCTCTACGAGCGGGCCTGAGCGGCCGCGGAGACCCGTTCAGAGCAGCTTGTCGAGCGTGATCGGGAGGTCGCGCACGCGTCGGCCGGTCGCATGGAAGACTGCGTTCGCGATCGCGGCCGCGGCGCCGACGATCCCGATCTCGCCCATCCCCTTCACGCCCAGGCGGTTCGCGTCGGTCTCCTCATGGACGAAGATGACGTCGATCTCGCCCATGTCGGCGTGAACCGGGATGTGGTACTCGCCGAGATTGCGGTTCATGAACCGCCCGAGATTGTGGTCGAGCATGGATTCCTCCTCGAGCGCCATGCCGAGGCCCATGACGATGCCGCCGACGATCTGCGAGCGCGCCGTCTTCGGATTGAGGACGCGGCCGGCCGCGATCGCGCTGACGACGCGAGCCACCCGAATGACCCCGAGCTCCTCGTCGATCCGGACCTCGGCGAAGACCGCCGAATGCGTGAAGTCGGCGATGCGCTTGTCGCGCTCGGCGTCAGGCTCGGCCGTCTCCTCGGCCTCGACGAGCGTCACGCCGCCGGCCCGCAGCGCATCGACGAGCGGGACCGCGCGCGACGGATCGGCCGCGAGCGCGATGGTCCCGTCCCGGAACACGACGTGGTTCGCGGCCGCATTGGCGAGCGGCGAGCCGTCGATCCCGCGCGCGAAGCCGAGCAGCGTGTCGCGCAGCCGGTCGCAGGCGTCGGCGACGGCCGAGCCCGCCGAAGCCGCGGTCCATGACCCGCCCTCGACGGGCGATGTCGGCAGGGTGGAATCGCCGATGCGGACCTCGACGGCCTCGATCGGCAGGCCGAGCGCGTCCGCCGCGATCTGCGCCAGGATCGTATAGGTCCCGGTGCCGATGTCGGAGGTCGCGCAGGCGATCGTGAGCCGGCCGTCGACCGTGAAGGTCGCGCGCGCCGACGTCTTCATCATGAGGGCTTCCCAGACGCCGGTCGCGACGCCGTAGCCCACGAGCTCGCGCCCGTCCCGCATGGAGCGTGGGGCAGGCGAGCGCTTCGACCAGCCGAAACGTTCGGCGCCCTGCCGGTAGCATTCGGCGAGCTCCTTCGAGCCGTAAGGCTTGTCCTCGTTCGCGTCGCGGGTCGAATAATTGCGGAGCCGAAGCTCGAGCGGGTCGAGGCCGAGCTCATGGGCGAGCTCGTCCATCGCGACCTCGAGCGCGAAGACGCCC
>JAFAPJ010000013.1 GCA_019247255.1 Methylobacteriaceae bacterium
GGAATTCGTCATTGCACCAGCGCTCGAACCAGCGAAAGATCGGGTGAAACTGCCGATCGGCATTGCGCTCCATCTGGCGATAGATCGTGATGTAGCGCGCATAGCCGATCTTCTCGGACAGATAGGTCGCGTAGAAGATGAACTTCGGCTTGAAGTAGGTGTACTTCTTGGCTCGTGTCAGGAAGCCGAGATCGACGCCGATGCCGTTGTCCTTGAGCGTCTCGTTGATGAAGCCCGCGTGGCGGGCCTCGTCGCGGCTCATATAGGTGAAGAGCTCGCGCAGATCCTTGTTGTGGATGCGCTTCTTGATCTCGGCATAGAGCACGCATCCCGAGAACTCGGCCGTGAGCGAGGAGACCAGGAAGTCCAGGACCTCGGCGCGCAGACCCTCCGGCAGCTCCTCGAGATCGGCTTCGAGCTCGGCGGTCTTCTTGAAATGGCCCTTGTTCGGGTCGCGGCGCATCTCGGCCATCAGCACGTCCCAGTCGCGGCGGACGGGGGTGATGTCCATGCGGTCGAGCGCGTCGAAGTCGGTCGTGTAGAAGCGCGGCGCCAGCATGGTGGTCTGCGTCGCGGAGAGGGTCGAGGCGTTCGGCTGAACGCCGCCTTCGGCGGATGCGATCATGCGGCTCTCCCGGACGAGAAGCTGACTTCGAACAGCTCGGTCAATTCGCCGTATCCTTCGAGCCGCGCCTTCATCCGGCTCCAGACGCCGGCGCGGATCACGGTCGCGCGGCAATGGAGAAAGAGCTTCTCGCCGAACGGGACCGTGGCCGGCGCTCCGTGCACGATGACCTCGTCGCCGGGCTCCGCCTCCGCGCCCATCAGCTCCACGTGAGCATGCAGGCTCTCGGCCGTGTGCTCGATCTCCACGGTGCAGGGCACCTCGATCTTGCGTCGCTGAAACACGCGGGACCTCATTTGGCTGTCAGGGCTGCATCGAGCACGGCCGCGAAGGCGGCCGCGTTGGGCTTGCCGAAGGCCTCGAGCTCCATCCACCGGCGGGTCGAAGGATCCTCCAGAACCGTCTTGCCGTCGATGCGGCGCGAGAGCCGGAAGGGCGGCTCGGGCCCGACGCTGGCGCTGCGGCGCGTGCGGGCGAGGCCGCGCAGGGTCACGCGGATGAAGTGGTTCGTTTCGGGCGCGATCACGTAGACGAGCCGGTCGTCCATCGCCCGGCGCACCAGGATCGAGCCGTCGCTGCCGTCGATGAAGCGCAGGTCCTGGCTCTCGGCGACGGGCGCGAGCGGCGGCAGGCCCGTCCCGATGCCGGTCAGCCGCCCCAGCAAAGCCGCCATGATCGCGAGCGCGACGAGGAATCCCGCCGCGATGAGGATGGGCCGCGGCGGCGAAGCGGGAGCCGGGTGGCGGGCGAGCGGCGCGACGGACATGTCCGGCTCCTCAGGCGGCGACCGGCATGCCGGGCGGCAGCGGGGCGTGCTGGGGCGAAGCGGGGCTCGCCGGGGCCGCGGCGGAGGAGGGCGCCTCGGCCGAGGCGGCGTCAGGCTTGGCGTCCAGGATCGCGCTCGCCAGGATGGAGGCCACCCAGGCGGCGTTCGGGATCGCGCGCAGCATCGGCTCGGGCCGCGACAGGCGCCAGGGGCGGGCATGCGGCCAGAGATGGATGAAGGCGATCCGGCCCTCTCCGCCGAGCGCGAGCGGGATGTCGCCCGTCCCGTCCGGATAGGTCTTCAGCCCTGCGCCGCGCAGGATCGCGTAGGGCAGATTGACCGTGATGGGCAGCGCGACGCCGATCCGGAAGATCACGCGCCGGGTCGTCACCGTGTAGCGGGTCGTGCGCGCGACGAGCGTCGCGAAGCCGAGCGCGAGCAGGAGAACGAGGAGCCCGCCCCCCGCGAGGAGGCCGAGCTGCGCGGCCGCCTCCTTGGGCGGACGGTGGTCCGCGATGCCCGTAAGGCAGGTCCAGGCCGCCACGAGAGCGAAATAAGCAGCGAGCGCCCGCACGTGCAGGGCTCGGCGCGCGATCCCGCGCCAGGCCGGTGCGCCCTGCCAGAGCACGCGCTCCCCTTCGGGCAGCGGCTCCGGCACGTCGAGGTCGGTCGGCAGCCAGGCGCTCACAGGAGCGGCTCCGAGCGGGCCGGCGTCGCGTACATGTTGCCGCCGCCGAAATAGCCCTGGATCTTGTCTTCCTCGAGCTTGGTGATGGTGGTCGGGTCCTTGAGCGGGGGCACGTCCGCGAACTGGCTCGCGAGGAGCGCCCGGACCTTCACGTAGCCGCCGCGCTGATCGACCCGCACGAAGGGCATGGGCACCAGCACGTGCCGCCCGCCCCCGTTCGTCGGCGTCGTCTCGACCTCGAGGTAGCGGATCTGCGGCTCGGCCCGGTCCGTCCAGACCTCGCGCACCATCCCGGCGACCTTGCCGTCGGCCGCGATGACCTCCATCCCGACCGGGCTGCGATCGTTCGGGTCGACGGAGGTGCCGTCGACGAGACTGAGCGGCTGGATGTTCGGCTCGCCCTCCCAGGTGAATTCGGGCTTGTCCTCGCGGGCCGCCCAGGAAGCCGGGCCGACGCCGTCGACGAGCGGGTTGCCGGTCGGCATCAACGGGGCGCCCGGCCAGGGCGCGGAGGCCATGAGGCCGGTGCGCGCCGGCTCGTGGGTCGTCTGCGGCGCGTAGACCTCGTGCCCGTCCTGCAGAACGAAGCGCTTGGCCTGCGGCATGGCCGGGAAGCCCTGCACCATGACGAGGCCCGAGCGGTCGTTCAGCAGCGGATAGCCTTCCCGTTTATCCTCGCGGCGCAGGTAGAAGACCAGGAACGCGAAGAACGCGAAGAAGCCATACAGCGTGACCTGGGCCACGTCGATGTAGTCGGTGATCTCTCCCATGGCGTCTGCCTTTCGGGTTCGGGACGATCAGCCTGGCAACTCGGCCAGACCGAACTTGGGGGATTGGGCGTGGCGGGTGCCGATCGGGCGCACGAGCGGTCCGAGGGCGACGAGGGTGAAGAACAGGAGGACGAGCTCGATGTGGTAGACGACGCCGTAGCCCGTCGACGGGTCGACCAAGGCGGGGCCGAGGGCGCCGCGCCCGGCGAGGTCCGAGACGAGGTCGCGGATGATGCCGCCGGCCCCGATCGCGAGGCCCGCGGCCGTCGCCTGGACGGCGCCCCAGGCGCCGAGCGCGAGCCCGCCCTGGCCCTCGCGGCCGAGCGACATCGCGGCCGTGAGCGTCCCGACCGCGAAGAGCCCGCCGCCGAAGCCGATGAGGACGGCGCCGATCTGGAAGAGGGCCGGGGAGGCGGTGGGGGCCGAGAAGATCACGCAGGAGAAGGCGAGGAGCCCCGCCACGACGCCGTAGGCCGCGAGCCGGTAGGGATCGGCGCCCACGTTGAGGCGTTGCGCCGCGAGCGCGAAGCCGACGAGCGTGCCGAGCGCGATCGCGGCCGTCAGCGTCGTGGTGGCGCCGACCGAGAGCTTCAGGATCTCGCCGCCGTAAGGTTCGAGCAGGATGTCCTGCATGCTGAAGGCCGCGGTGCCGAGCGCGACCGCGCACAGGATGCGGCCCCAGCGGCCTTCCCGCTGCAGCGCCGCCCAGGATTCGCCGAAGCTCGGCGGGGCCGCGGCGGCGGCCCGGCGGCCCGGATCGCGCGCCTCCTGCTTCCAGAGCGCCACGATGTTCGCCACGATCGTGACGAGCGCCGCGCCCTGGATGACCCGGATGAGGTTCACCTCCGAGAAGGTCGCGAGAAGCCGCCCGAAGACGAGCGAGGACCCGACCATTCCGACGAGGAGCGCGACGTAGAGGAAGGCGACGACCCGCGGCCGCGCCTCTTCGGGCGCGAGATCCGTCGCGAGCGCGAGCCCGGCCGTCTGCACCGTGTGCAGCCCGATGCCCACGAGGAAGAAGGCGAAGCCCGCCGCGAGATGGCCGACGAGCGGCGGCGCGTCCGTGTCGCCCGAGAGCAGGATCAGCGCGAAAGGCATGATCGCGAGCCCGCCGAACTGGATGAGCGTGCCGAACCAGATGAAGGGGACCCGCCGCCAGCCGAGCACGGAGCGGTGATGGTCCGACTTGAAGCCGACGAGCGCCCGGAACGGCGCGAAGAGGAGCGGCAGCGAGACCATCAGGGCGACGAGCCAGCTCGGCACGCCGAGCTCGACGATCATCACGCGGTTCAAGGTGCCGTTGAGCAGGACGACCGCCATGCCGACCGTGATCTGGAACAGCGACAGCCGCAGCATGCGCGAGAGAGGAAATTCGGGCGTCGCCGCGTCCGCGAACGGCAGGAAGCGCGGCCCGAGCCGCGTCCACATCTGGGTCGCCCGGCCGCGCATCGCCGTCATAGGCGGACGAGCTCCACGGCCTGGGAGATGTAGAAGCCGCGCGCCACGCGGTGGCTGCGCCCAACCCGCCAGGCGGCGAGCCCGTCCGAGGCCGAGATGCCCTCGAGCAGAGCCGCGGTGCCGACCGGCTGGATCGCGGGCGCCCGGTCGCCGCGCGGGAACAGCCGTCCGACCGCGTGCATGGCGGCGAGCGCCGGGGTCCGGGGCGCGAAGGTGAAGAGGAGCGAGCGCTCCGTGCGGGCTGCAAGCGTCTCGGCGACCCGCAGGATGTCCGGGCGGTCGTAATGGATCAGCGAATCCATGCCGACCACGTGGTCGAAGCGGCCGAGGGCCGGATCCAGCATGTCGCCGGCCAGGAACGTCAGGCGTCCGGACAGCGCCATTTCGGCGCTGCGCTCCCCGGCGATCGCGATGAGGTTCGGCGACAGGTCGATGCCGACGACGTCCGCGCCCCGCCGCGCCGCTTCCGTCGCGAGCGCGCCCGTCCCGCAGCCGGCGTCGAGGATCCGGGCGCCCGTGAGATCCGCCGGCAGCCAGGAGAGCAGCGTCGTCCGCATCTCGTCCCGGCCCGCCCGCACCGTCGCCCGGACGCGGCCGACCGCGGCCTCCGAGGTCAGCTTCGCCCAGGCGTCCCGGGCGGTGCGGTCGAAATAGGTCTCGATCTCGCCCCGGCGGGCGATGTAGGTCGCGCCCGGCATCAGTCGAACCCCAGGAGATCGAAGATGTCGCGGTCGCGCAGAGGCTGCGCCGGCACGGGATCCACGCCGTTCCAGAGCGTCTCGGCGAGGCGGAGATATTCCCGCTGCACCGCCAGGACCTCCGGGGTCGGGTCCATCTCGAAGAGCGTCGCCTTCTTAAGCCGGGAGCGCCGGATGGCGTCGAGGTCGGGGAAATGCGCGAGCGTGCGGGTGCCGGAGGCCGCGTTGAACTTGTCGATCTGGTCGGTCCCGGCCGAGCGGTTCACGATGACGCCGCCGAGCCGCACGCCGTAATTCTTCGATTTGGCGCCGATCGCCTGCACGATGCGGTTCATCGCGAAGATCGAGTCGAAGTCGTTCGCCGCTACGATCAGCGCCCGGTCGGCATGCTGGAGAGGCGCCGCGAAGCCGCCGCAGACGACGTCGCCGAGGACGTCGAAGATCACGACGTCCGTATCCTCCAGGAGGTGGTGCTCCTTGAGGAGCTTCACCGTTTGCCCGACCACGTAGCCGCCGCAGCCCGTACCGGCCGGCGGCCCGCCCGCCT
>JAFAPJ010000016.1 GCA_019247255.1 Methylobacteriaceae bacterium
GCCCTTTCCAGCTCTACGGCGGCGACCCGTACCGCATTCCGCGTCTCTGCCTCGCGCGCGGGATCGGCTATCTCGACCTCGCGGATGGGGCGGCCTTCGTGGCCGGCATCGACGCGCTGGACGGCGAAGCGGTCCGGGCCGGCGTCCCGGTCGTCTCCGGGCTCAGCACGGTGCCGGCCCTGAGCCTCGCGGCAGCGGACGAGCTGGCGGCCGGGCTTGCGACGGTCGAGGCCGTGCGCGTCGGCATAGCGCCGTCTCCCCGGGTCGCGGTCGGCCTGAACGTCCTGCGCGCGATCCTGGCCTATGCCGGCCGACCCGTTCCCGTCTGGCGCTCCGGTCGGCTGGTCCTGGCGCCGGGGCTCTCGGGGCTCGGCCGCGAGACGATCGCGCCGCCCGGGCAGGTTCCGCTCGCCTCCCGCCGCTTCGCGCTCGTCGACGTGCCGGACACGTTGCTCGTCGCCTCCCGCTGGCCGGGGCTCCAACGCTTCGAGGTGGGCGCCGGGCTCAGCCCGGCCATCCTGCATGCGGGCGCGGTCGCGCTCGCCCGCCTCGCGCGGCTGCCTTTCGCGCCGAGCCTCGTTGCGCTGGCGCCGGTTCTCGCACGCCTCGCGGCGCTCCTCCGCTTCGGTGCGCCTCGCGGGGGCATGTTCGTGAGCCTCGACGGCGTGACCCCCGACGGCCGGCCGGTGCGTCGGCGCTGGGACCTGATCGCCGAGGGCGACGACGGGCCGTTCATCCCCGCGATGGCGGCTGCGATCGTGCTGCGCGATTGGGCGGGAGGTCGCGCGCCGCCGTCGGGCGCACGGACGGGGGCCGGTCTGGTTTCGCTCGTGAGGTTCGAGGAGGCCTTCGCGCGTCTGGACATCAGGACGGGCCGTCGCGAGGGCGTCCCGGCGACGGCCGGTCGCGCCGAGCCGCTCTACCGTCGGGCGCTCGGCCCTGCGCTCGATGCCGCCCCGAAGCCTGTGCGCGCGCTCCACGACGCGTCGGGTCACGCGACCTGGACCGGACGGGCCAGCGTCCAGCGCGGGCGCGGGCTCGCGGCGCGTGCCGCCGCGGCCTTGTTCCGTTTCCCAGCATCGGGCGAGGACGTTCCGGTCAGCGTGAGGTTCGAACGCCAGGACGGCCGCGAGACCTGGACCCGCACCTTCGCGGGACGGCGGTTTCGGAGCCGGCAGACGCTCGGCCGGGGCGCCTGGGCCGGCCTGGTGGTCGAGCGCTTCGGACCGATCCGGGTCGGGCTCGCCATGGTCCTGGAGGATGGCCGGCTCCGGTTGTCGGTGCGGCGCTGGTCGATCGCCGGGCTCCCGCTCCCGCTCGCGCTCGGACCTTCGGCCGGCGATACCTACGAGGGTGCCCAGGGCGAGCGCTTCCGCTTCCACGTCGAGATCTGGCTACCGTTCGGGATCTTCGTCGTGCGCTACGTCGGCTGGCTCGCCCCGGAGCCGGCCCCATGACCTGGCGCGCCAGCGTCATCACGCTCTTCCCCGCCATGTTCCCGGGGCCGCTCGGCCTGTCGCTCGCCGGCGACGCGCTCGCGCGCGGGGTCTGGACCCTCGAGGCGATCGACCTGCGCGCGCACGGGATCGGCCGGCATCGCCGGGTGGACGACACGCCGGCGGGCGGCGGGCCCGGCATGGTGATCCGGGCGGACGTCGCGGCCGCGGCGCTCGACGCGGCCGCGCCCGCCGGGGACGTACGCCCCCGCCTCGTCACCTCGCCGCGCGGGCGCCCGCTCGATCAGGCGCGGGTCCGGGCGCTCGCCGAGGGCCCGGGCCTCGTGATCCTGTGCGGCCGGTTCGAGGGCGTGGACGAGCGGGTGATCGCGGCCCGCGGGCTCGAAGAGGTCTCGCTCGGCGATTTCATCCTGTCAGGCGGGGAGATCGCGGCGCTCGCGATCCTCGACGCCGCCGTGCGGCTCCTGCCCGGCGTGATGGGCAAGGCGGAATCGGGCGAGGAGGAGAGCTTCGAGGCGGGGCTTCTCGAATACCCGCATTACACGCGGCCGCGCGACTTCGAGGGCCTGCCGATCCCCGCCGTGCTGACGGGCGGCGACCATGCCGCGATCACGCGCTGGCGCCGGGCCGAGGCCGAACGCCTGACCCGCGACCGCCGGCCCGACCTCTGGTCCCGCGTTCAAACCGCCGACGGCGATCCCGGAACCGGCTGAGCCTCCGGCGGGCGGCAGCAATCGACCCAGCGCGCGCCCGTGAGCGCCGCGAGGCGCTCGGTCGCGATCCGGACCGCGGAATGGGTCGAGCCCGCCGCCGGCACGACCTCGTCGAAGGCCTGCAGGCTCACGTCGCAATAGACGGGCAGGTCGGTCGCGAGCCCGAACGGGCAGACGCCGCCGACCGGGTGTCCGGTCACCCGCACGACGTCCTCGGCCCCGAGCATGGACGCCTTGCCGCCGAAGGCCGCCCGGACCTTGGCGTTGTCGAGCCGGGCGTCGCCGCGCGCCACGAGAAGCAAGACCCGTTCGCCGACCCTCAGCGAGAGCGTCTTGGCGATCTGCCCCGGCTCGACCCCGAAGGCCGCGGCCGCCTGAGCGACCGTCATGGTCGGGGTGGGGCTCTCGAGGATCGCGAGGTCGGGCGCGCGCCGGGCGAGGTCGGCGCGCACGGATTCGAGGCTCATGCCGCGACGTTTCCGTCCGCGGCGGCGCTCGCGGCCAGGATCTTGTGCACCGCCGAGACGACGATCGAGCCTTCCCCGACCCCGGACGCGACGCGCTTCACGGAGCCCGCCCGCACGTCCCCCACCGCGAAGATGCCGGGGCGGTTCGTCTCGAGGAAATCCGGCGGGCGCCCGAGCGGCCAGCCGTCGCCTGGCTCGAGCGCCGTTCCCGTGCGGATGAAGCCGCTGCGGTCGCGCGCGATGCCGCAGCCCTCCAGCCAATCGGTGTTCGGCACGGCGCCGAGCATCAGGAAGAGGTTCGCGATCTCGCGCTCCTCGACGGCGCCCGTGCCGCGATCCGTCCAGCGCACCCGCTCGAGATGGCGGTCCCCGAGGAGGCCGGTCACCTCCGTGCGCGGATGGAGCGTGATGCGGTCCGACCCCTCGATCCGCTGGATCAGGTAGTCCGACATGCTGGCCGCGAGCCCGTCGCCCCGCACGAGGATATGCACGTGGGCCGCGTGGCGGGACAGGAACACGGCCGCCTGCCCGGCCGAGTTGCCACCGCCCACGATCGCGATCTCCTCGCGCTCGCAGAGCGCGGCCTCGATCGAGGTCGCGGCGTAATGGATGCCGTTCCCCTCGAAGCG
>JAFAPJ010000023.1 GCA_019247255.1 Methylobacteriaceae bacterium
GAGGTTGGACGAGACGCTCGCCAAGAAGCTGCGGGTTCTGGCGGACGCCGCCAAGTACGACGCCTCCTGCGCCTCCTCCGGCGCGCCCAAGCGCTCGGCCGGCCGGGACGGCATCGGCTCGACGAATGCGATCGGCATCTGCCACTCGTACACGCCGGACGGTCGCTGCGTCTCGCTGCTGAAGGTCCTGCTGACCAATTATTGCCTGTTCGATTGCGCCTATTGCGTGAACCGGCGCTCGTCGAACGTGGAACGCGCCCGGTTCAGCGTCGCCGAGCTTGTCGATCTGACGGTCGCCTTCTACAAGCGCAACTACATCGAGGGGCTGTTCCTGTCCTCGGGCATTATCCGCTCGCCCGATTACACGATGGAGCAGATGGTCCTGGTCGCGAAGACGTTGCGTCAGGAGCGCGGCTATCGCGGCTACATCCACCTGAAGACCATTCCCGAGGCGAGCCCCTGGCTCATCGAGCAGGCGGGTCTCTGGTCGGACCGTCTCTCGATCAATCTCGAGCTGCCGACGGACGAGGGGCTCGGCCGCCTCGCGCCCGAGAAGAAGGCGGGCACCATCCGCTCCGCCATGGGCCAGATGCGCGAGCGTATCGCCGAGGCGAAAGAGGAGAGGCGCGTCTTCTCGCCCGCCGGTCAATCGACGCAGCTGATCGTCGGGGCGGATGCCGCGACCGATGCCGACGTGCTGCGGACGACCGCGAACCTCTACGATCGCTACGCCCTGCGCCGCGTCTACTTCTCGGCCTTCAGCCCGATCCCGGACGCCTCCTCGAAGCTGCCCGCGAAGGCGCCGCCCTTGCAGCGCGAGAACCGGCTCTACCAGGCCGATTGGCTGCTGCGGCATTACGGCTTCGCGGTCGACGAGATCGCCGCGACGGCCGAGGACGGGATGCTCGACCTCGAGGTCGACCCGAAGCTCGCCTGGGCGCTCAAGAACCGCCACGCCTTCCCGGTGGACGTCAACGCGGCGCCGTGGGAGCTCCTGCTGCGCGTGCCGGGCCTCGGGAAGCGCGCCGTCGACAAGATCGTGGCGGCGCGCCGCCACACGCGGCTGCGGCTCGAGGACGTCCAGCGCCTCTCGGGCTCCGTCAAGCGCTCGCGCGCCTTCCTGGTCGCGGCCGACCATACGCCCGCCCGCGTGCTCGACCGGGTGGACCTCCGGGCTCGGCTCGTGCCGCCGGCCGAGCAGATGAGCCTGTTCTGATGGGCCGGCCCGATGAAAGATGGCCGGCATGAGCGCGCTCGCTGCCGAGATTGCCTGGACGGGCACCGCCTTCCGGACCTTCGCCGACGAGCGACCGGAGCACGAGCGCTGGGAGCTGATCGATGGACGCCCCGTGATGCAGGCGAGCGCCTCGCTTCGTCATCAGATCATCGCGGGAAATGCCGTGCGGCTCATGAACGCCGCGCTCGAGCGCGGCGGATCCGGCCTGATCGCGATCGAGTCCTTCATGGTGGACATCGCCGAAGCGAGCCCTGGTCAGATGTATGTGCCGGACGTGCTCGTCGTCGAGCCGGACGAGGCGGAGGGACAGGAGAACGCGACCTCCGTCCCGCTCGCCGTCGTTGAGATCGTGTCGCCGAGCGATCGCCGGCGCCTGCCGAGGTCGGACCTGCGCCGGGTGGAGGTCAAGCTCCATCACTATCGCGCGCTCACCTCCTGCCGGACGATCCTCCTCATCGAGCAGGACCGGGTCGAGATCGTCGCCCACCTTCGATCGGCCGACGGGTGGACGGAGCAGCGGTTCAACGACCCCGACGAGCCGCTGTCGATCCCGGCGCTCGGCCTTGCCTGCACGGTCGGCGACTTCTACGCCCGCACGCCTCTCGGGCAGCGACGATGAGCCGGGTTCGCATGACGCTCGCTGCGGGCGCCGACCAGGACGGGTTCCGGCACGCCGTCCGGCGGCTCGTCGCCGACGAGGTCCCGCCCGATCGGGTCGATTGGGAGGCGGGCTCGGCCGGGCTGCCGCTCGGCGACGCGGCCGACGGCCGTCCCGAGCCGCCGCCGCTCAGCCTGCCGCGCCGCCTCGCCGACCTGATCGGAGAGGTCGTCCCGCACCGCGATCCCGAGCGCTACGGCCTCCTCTACGACGTCGTCTGGCGCGTGACGCAGGGGCAGCGCGAGATCCTGGAGGTCGCGAGCGACCCCGCCATGCATCGTCTCGACCAGATGCGGAAATCGGTGCGGCGCGACATCCACAAGATGCACGCCT
>JAFAPJ010000027.1 GCA_019247255.1 Methylobacteriaceae bacterium
GCGGGACGCGCGGGGGGGCCGCATCGATCCCGTCCGCCTGTCGCCGCTCGTCACGCCCAAGCTCGATCTGCCGGCCGCCGGCGAGGTGCTGGCGCTGACCGCGGCGGCAGCCGATCCCGGGGACGCGCTGCTCGCCTACCAGCCAGCCTATCCGGCCTACCGGGCCCTACGCGCGAAGCTGGCCGAGCTCAGGGCCCATCGGCCCGGCTCGCCCGACCCGGCCGTGTCGCGCCCTCGCGAGAGACCCGAGGCGGGCGCCCGCATGGCGAGCGTGAGCCGGATCGCGATCATCGACGACGTCCCGTCCTTCGACGTCGCCCCGCCGGCGTCGACGAGCCTTTCGAGCCCGCGGCTCGAAGGCGACCTCATCGCCAACATGGAGCGCTGGCGCTGGCTCCCGGCCGCCGTCGCGCCACGCTACCTCATCGTGAACATCCCCGAGTTCCGGCTCCGGATCGTCGAGAACGGTCAGGTGACGCACGAGGCCCGGGTCATCACGGGCAAGCCCGAGACGCCGACCCCGATCCTGTCGAGCGTTATGGACCACGCGATCGTCAACCCCTCCTGGTACATCCCGCCGTCGATCCTGAAGAAGGAGATCCTGCCCGGTCTCGCGGCGGATCCGGGCTACGCGGCGAGGCGCGGCTACGAGGTGATCCGGCGGGGCAACCAGATCTCGGTGCGGCAGCCGCCGGGCGAGCGCAACGCGCTCGGCTTCATCAAGTTCATGTTCCCGAACCAGCACGCCGTGTACCTGCACGACACGCCGACCCGAAACCTGTTCGGATCGGGCCGCCGGGCCTTCAGCCACGGCTGCGTCCGGGTCGACCAGCCCTTCGCGCTCGCGGACGCCGTGCTCGGCGCCGAGTGGAGCGAGACGCGGCTCAAGAAGCTGATCGGCCGGGGGGAGCGGACGATCCGGCTCGAGCGGCCGGTCCCGGTCCACATCGCCGGTGTCACGCTCGAGGCCGACATCGCGGGCGGGCTGCGCAGCTTCGAGGACATCTACGGCTACAACCGCCGGGTCCGCCAGGCGCTCGGCCTCGGCGGCTGAAGCGCCCGGGGTCTCGGGGCCCGGATCAGATCGCGGTCTCGAGGGCCTTCTGCTCGACCTCGAGGCCGACCGCGACGGGGTGCGCCATGGCGGAGGCCATCTTCTCCCGGTCGAGCTCGCCCTCCCAGGCCGACACGACGACGGTCGCGACCCCGTTGCCGACGAGGTTCGTCAACGCCCGGCACTCCGACATGAACTTGTCGATGCCGAGGATCAGCGCCATCGCGGCGACCGGGACCGGGTTGTTCGGGATCGCCGCGAGGGTCGCGGCGAGCGTGATGAAGCCCGCGCCCGTGACGCCGGACGCGCCTTTCGAGGTCAGCATCGCGACCAGGATGATCGTCGCGTATTGCCCGAAGGAGAGGTCCGCCCCGACCGCCTGCGCCAGGAACAGCGTCGCCAGCGTCATGTAGATGTTCGTGCCGTCGAGGTTGAACGAGTACCCGGTCGGGATCACGAGGCCGACCACGGGCTTCGAGGCGCCGAGCCGCTCCATCTTCATCATCATCTGCGGCAGAACGGTCTCGGAGGACGAGGTGCCGAGCACGATGAGGAGCTCGTCCTTGATGTAGGCGATGAAGCGCAGGATCGAGAACCCGGCGAGCTTTCCGATCGCGCCCAGGACCACGAGCACGAAGAGGAGGCTCGTCAGGTAGAAGGTCGCGATGAGCCCGAGGAGGTTGCCGAGCTTCCCGATGCCGTACTGGCCGATCGTGAAGGCCATGGCCCCGAACGCGCCGATCGGCGCGAGCTTCACGACGAGCCCGATGATCCGGAAGAAGATCTGCCCCATCGTGTCGATCACGTGGCCGATCGCGTGGGTGCGCTGGTCGAGCCCGGCGACGACGACGCCCGTTAGGATCGAGATCAGCAGGACCTGCAGGAGGTCGCCCGTCGCGAAGGGGTCGAAGAAGCTCCTCGGGATGAGGCCGAGGATGTGGGCGACGGTCGAATCCTTGGCGGCCGCGTCCGCGAAGGTCTTCACCGCCGCGGGGTCGAGCGTCTTCGGGTCCGCCCCGAAGCCGCGGCCCGGCTGCACCACCTCGCCGACGACGACGCCGATAAGGAGCGCGAGGGTCGACACGACCTCGAAATAGACGAGCGCCTTCAGGCCGACGCGGCCGACCTTCTTCAGGTCGCCCATGGACGCGATGCCATGGACGATCGTGCAGAAGATGACCGGCGCGATCATCATCTTGATGAGCGCGATGAAGGCGTCGCCGAGCCATTTCATCGACTTCGCGGTCTCGGGCGCGACCGCCCCGAGCGCGATGCCGATCACGATCGCGATGAGCACCTGGATGTAGAGCACGCGGTACCAGGGCGTGCGCGGGGCGGCGATCGTGCCGTGCATGAGATGGTCTCCGCCGGCTTCGGGCCGGATTGTCGAGCGTTCCTCGCTGCAACACCGCGCGCGCTCCGGCCAGAAATCAAGTCCCGCCGAAAGCTTGGCGGCGATCGCTGTGCGGGCGGATCGCACGATGACGTGGGCGTGCGCCTCGCCTATATCCGGGATCTGCAGGAAAGATCAGGTCCATGACGGCGACGGCGCCGCTCGACATCCCGCGCGTAGGGCCCGCCCCGGCCGAAACGCTCCAGGCTGCCCCCGCAGAGGCGAAGCCCTCGCTCGTCGGCGAGACCCGCGAGGGCCTGCAGGCTCGGTTGCGCGCCATCGACGTACCGGAGCGCGAGATCCGCATGCGCGGCGCCCAGCTCTGGCAATGGATCTACCATCGCGGCCTGCGCGAGTTCGATGAGATGACGAATGTCGGCAAGCCGGTGCGCCGTGCGCTCGCCGATGCCTACACGCTCGCCCGCCCCACGGTCGCGGCCGAGCAGGTCTCGCAGGACGGCACGCGCAAATGGCTTCTTCGGATGCCGCCGGCCGGCCCCGGCGACCGCAGCGCCGAGATCGAATGCGTCTACATCCCGGAGAGCGACCGCGGGACGCTCTGCGTCTCGAGCCAGGTCGGCTGCACGCTGACCTGCAGCTTCTGCCATACGGGCACGCAGCGGCTCGTCCGCAACCTGACGGCCGCCGAGATCGCCGCCCAGCTCGTGGTGGCGCGCGACCGGCTCGGCGACTGGCCGGGCGGCACGCCGCCCCAGGATGGCGGGCTCCTTCCGGGCGAGGGCGCGCGCGCCGTCTCGAACATCGTCTTCATGGGGATGGGCGAGCCGCTCTATAATCTGGACCACGTCGTGGACGCGGTCTCGGTCATGAGCGACGCGGAAGGGCTGGCGCTGTCCCGGCGGCGGATCACGGTCTCGACGTCCGGCGTCGTGCCGCAGATGCCGGCGCTCGGCGAGCGCGCCGCGACGATGCTGGCGATCTCGCTCCACGCCGTGACCGACGACGTGCGCGACCGGCTCGTCCCCTTGAACAAGCGATACCCGATCTCGGTCCTGCTCGACGCCTGCCGGG
>JAFAPJ010000048.1 GCA_019247255.1 Methylobacteriaceae bacterium
GCCCGGATCGTCGCGGCCGACGACGCGCCCGACCCGAGCGGCCCCGGCGGGATCGAGATCGACGTCACGGCGGGCTTCGGCACGGAGCCGGCGGACGTGCCGGAGCCGCTGCGGCTCGCGACCCTGATGCTGGTCGCGTCCTGGTTCGAGGCGCGGGGCGACGACACGGCCCCGGGGGTCGCCGCAGTGCCGCCCGCCGCCCGCGAGCTTCTCGCGCTTTTCACTCGCCGGAGGCTCGCGTGAGGTCCGCCCGCCCGACGATCGGGGCGCGGGGCCGCCGCTTCATCCTCGACCTCCCTCGAGAGACACCGGACGGGTTCGGCGGCGTCGTGCGGAGCTTCGAGCCTGGCCCGGCCCTCTGGGGCTCGATCGAGGCGCTGCGTGCCGGCGATCGCGTCCGGGCTGACCGGACGGAGAGCGCCGCGACGCATCGCATCACCCTGCCGTTCCGCCCGGACGTCACGGGCGCGAACCGCCTGTCGCTCGGGCCGCGGCGCTTCCGGGTCGCGGCGGCCTTCGACCCGGACGGGCGGCGCCGCAGCCTCGTCTGCCTCGCCGAGGAGATCCTGCCGTGAGCCCGCCGCTCCTCGCGCTCCGGGCCGCGATCCGGTCGCGCTGCCTCGCCGATCCCGCGCTCGCGGGGCTCATGGGCGGGACCGCCCGGCTCGACGACGAGCCGCCGCGCGGCGCCGCGCCGGTCTACGCGACCTTCGGGGAAGCGACCTCGCGCGACTGGTCCGCCTCCGGCCCGTCGCCCGGCCACGAGACCGAGATGACGCTCGCGGTCTGGTCGGCGGCGGGTAGCGCGGCCTCCGGCATCGCGGCCGCGGGCCGCATGGCCGAGCTCCTCGACGGCGCGCCGCTCGCGCTCGCCGGCCACCGCCTCGTCAACCTCGCGGTCGCGGCTCTCGCGACCGATCGCGATCCGGACAGCCGGCGCGTGCGCACCACGCTTCGCCTGCGCGCCGCGACCGAGGTTGCGGGCTGACGCGTCGGCCTCGCCCACATGCACAGGGAGGATCACCATGGCGGCCCAGAAGGGGAGGGACCTTCTTCTCAAGCTCGAGGACGGTTCTGGCGGCTTCGCGACGGTGGCGGGCATCCGCTCCCAGCGGATCGCCCTCAACGCCGAGACCGTCGACGTGACGAGCGCCGAATCCGTCGGGCGCTGGCGCGAGCTCCTCGACGGGAGCGGCATGCGCCGCGCCGCGATCTCGGGCTCGGGGGTGTTCAAGGACGCGGCCTCGGACGCGCTCATCCGCCAGGCCTTCTTCGAGGGCGCGGTCCGGGCCTTCCAGGTGATCGTGCCGGATTTCGGCCGGATCGAGGGGCCGTTCCAGGTGACGGCGCTCGAATACCGGGCGGACCATGCGGGCGAGGTCACCTTCGACATCGCGGTCGAATCGGCGGGCGCGCTCAGCTTCACGGCGGCCTGAGCCGTGGCGAACGCCCGACGCGGGGAGGTCGACGCCACGGTCGCCGGCCGGCCTTTCACGCTCTGCCTGACGCTGGGTTCGCTGGCCGAGCTCGAAGCCGCCTTCGCGCTCGACGACCTCGGCGCCCTGGCCGAGCGCTTCGCGGCCGGCCGGCTCGGGGCCCGCGACCTCGCCCGGCTCTTCGCGGCCGGCGCCCGAGGCGGCGGCCATTCCGTGACCGAAGCCGAGATCCTCGCCTGGCCGGCCGCCACGCTCGGCGAGGTGGTGTCCGCCGTCGCGGCGCTCCTCGCGGCGACGTTCGGAGACGCCCCGCCAAACCCTCCGGGGCCGCAGGCGGCCTGAGCGCCCGGGCACCTTCGCCCTTTCCCTGGGACGAGGTGCTGCACGCCGCGCTCGGCCGCCTGCGGTGGAGCCCGCGCGAGACCTGGGCGGCGACGCCCCGCGAGGTCGCCTGGGCGCTCGGCCACGGCGTCGCCCGGCCCCCGGCGCTCGACCGCGCGGGCCTCGCGGCGCTGATCGATCGATTTCCGGACCGAGGAGGCCGCTGATGGCCACGGACGAGACGCGGGCGACGCTCGCCACCCTGCGCGACGGCGAGCGCCAGCTCGAGACGCTCGACCGATTGTCCGCCCGGTTCGGCGCCTCGCTCGGGCAGGCGCTCGCGACGGGCGCGGAGGCCGGGCGGCGCCTCTCGGGTTCGCTCGACGGGGTCGCCGCGTCTATCGGGAGCGCGCTCGCGAAGAGCGCGACCGCGAGCGCGGGGGACGCGCTCCGCGGGCTCCTTCAGGGCGCGAGCCTCAGCCTCTCGCCGTTCTCCGGCGCCGCGCCCTTCGCGGCGGGCGGGGTCCTGGCGGGCGGACGGGTGCAGCCCTTCGCGGCCGGCGGGGTCGTGGCCGCTCCGACCTATTTCCCGCTCGCCCGGGGGCTCGGCCTCATGGGCGAGGCCGGGGCGGAGGCGATCCTGCCGCTCGCCCGCGGGCCCGACGGACGCCTGGGCGTCCGGGTGGGGGGCGGCGCGCCCGCGCCGGCCGTCACCGTGAATATCGCGACCACGGACGCCGAGAGCTTCCGCCGCTCGGAAGCGCAGGTCGCGGCCGCGCTCGCCCGCGCGGTCGCCCGCGGCCGGCGGGGCCTCTGACCGAAGCCGAGGAGCCCCCGATGCCGGCCGAGTTCCACGAGATCCGCTTCCCGCTCGACGTGGCGCTGGGCTCGACCGGCGGGCCGGCGCGCCGGACCGACATCATCGCGCTCGGCTCCGGCCGCGAGCATCGCAACAGCCGCTGGGCCGCCTCCCGCCGCCGCTACGATGCCGGGCTCGGCATCCGCACGCTCGACGCGCTCCACGCGGTCCTGGCCTTCTTCGAGGAGCGGCGCGGACGTCTTCATGGCTTCCGCTTCCACGACCGGGTGGACGGGAAATCCTGCCCGCCCTCCGCGACGCCGTCCCCGACCGACATACCGGTCGGTACGGGCGACGGCGCGACGCGGGTCTTCCAGCTCGCCAAGACCTACGGGGCGGGCTTCGCGCCCGTGCGCCGGACGATCGCGAAGCCGGTCGCGGGGTCGGTCCGGGTCGCGGTCGCCGGCGTGGCGGTCCCGCTCGGGCCCGACCTCGCCTGCGACCATGCGACCGGCCGGCTCACCTTCGCGACCGCGCCGCCCGCCGGCGCCGCGATCACGGCCGGCTTCGCCTTCGACGTGCCGGTCCGGTTCGACACGGACGAGCTCACGATCGACCTCTCGGCCTTCGAGGCCGGCGCGGTCCCGCACGTGCCGCTCGTCGAGATCCTGCTCTGAGGACTTCATGCGCGACGTCCCGCCCGCCCTCGCGAGCCATCTCGCGGAGGGCGTCACCACGCTCTGCCGCTGCTGGCGGCTCGTCCGCCGCGACGGGGTCGCGCTCGGCTTCACCGACCACGACCAGGATCTCGTCCTCGACGGGACGCTCTTCGCGGCCGCGACCGGGCTCGACGCGGCCGAGGCGACGGCCGAGCTCGGCTTCGCGGCGGGCGGAGGCGAGGTCGCGGGCGCGCTCGTCTCGGCCGGCCTGAACGAGGCCGACATCCTGGCCGGGCTCTACGACGGCGCGAGCGTCGAGACCTGGCTCGTGAACTGGGCGGCGCCGGACGAGCGCATGCTCCTCGCGATCGGCGCGATCGGCGAGATCCGTCGGCGCGACGACGCCTTCACGGCGGAGCTGCGTGGGCCGGCCCACGCCCTGGGCACGGTCCAGGGCCGTGTCTATGCCCGGACCTGCTCGGCCGATCTCGGCGACGCGCGCTGCGGGGTGGCGCTCGACGGACCCGTCTTCGCGGCGGACGGGACGGTTCTGGCCTTCGACGGCGAGCTTACCGTGACGGTCGCGGGGCTCGACGGCTTCGCGGACGGCTTCTTCACGGGCGGCCGGCTCGCCTGGGCGGCCGGCGACGCCGTCGAGGTCGCGGCGCACCGGGCGGGGCCGGACGGCGTCACGCTCGAGCTCTGGGCGCGATCGCCAAGCCCGCCCGTGCCGGGCGACCGGTTCCGCGTGACGGCCGGCTGCGACAAGCGCCTCGAGACTTGCGCCGCGAAGTTCGCAAACGTCGCGAATTTCCGGGGCTTCCCGCATCTGCCGGGCAACGATTTCGTCGTGGCGGTGGCCCGCGCGGGCGGCCCGGCCCTCGACGGCGGGAGCCTGTTCCGGTGAGGGCCGCGATCGTCGCGGCCGCGCGCGGCTGGATCGGC
>JAFAPJ010000055.1 GCA_019247255.1 Methylobacteriaceae bacterium
GCGCGGGCGAGCTATGCCGGACGGCTCGGCTCGGACGAGCTCGCCGGGCGCCTCACCGCGAGCCTGCCGGACCTTGCCCGCTTCGCCGACCTCGCGGGCCTGCCGCTGCGCGGGGCCGCGGAGCTGACGGCCGACCTCGAGGGCACGCCGCGCGCGAACCGGATCAACGCGGTCCTGGACGCCCGGGCGACGGCCTTGGCGACGGGGCTCGCGCCGGTCGACGGGCTGACCAGCGGTCGTCTCATGCTGGCCGGAGCCGTCCGGCGGGCGGCCACCGGCGACCTCACCGCCGAGAACCTGCGCCTCGTGGGCGAGGGCGGATCCGCGCGGCTCGACGGCGTGCTGGCCCAGACCGACGGGACGCTCCGCTACGAGGCCGTGATCCCGGAGCTCCGCCGTCTCGATCCGCGCCTCGCCGGCCGCGCCACGCTCGCCGGGGAGGTGACGGGCGGCCTCGCGCATCCGAACGTGACGGCCCGCGCCCTCGTCTCCGACGCGACCGCGATCGGCCGTCCTGTCCCGCGCCTCGCGCTCGACGTGACGGCGAGCGACGTGACGGGCGCCCTCGCGGCCCGGGCCTCGCTCGACGGGGTCGTGGACGGGCGGCCGGCGCGCGGCACGCTCCAGGCGAGCCGGCCCGCGGCGGGGGGCTTTCGGCTCGACGCACTCGACCTCCGGGTCGGGCGCAACGCGATCCGGGGCGAGGTTGCGGTCTCGGACGCGACCCTCGCGACCGGCACGCTCGCGCTCGAAGCGGTCGATCTCGCCGAGCTCTCGGCGCTGACGCTGACCCCCTTGCAGGGCGCCGTCCGGGCGGACATCGCCCTGTCGGCGCCGGATGGCGGCCAGGACGCCCGCGTGAGGGCCGACGCCCGCCAGGTCGTCGCGGGCGGCATCACGCTCGAGCGCTTCGAGGCCGACCTCAGCGGACGCGATCTCCTGCGTCGCCCCGTCATCGAAGGTCGCGCGGCCGTCGATGCCCTCGCGGTCGGCGGCGAGACCGTGTCGCGGCTGCGCCTCGACGCCAAGGGCAATCCGGCCGGGAGCGATGTCGTGCTCACCGCGACCGCGCGCGGCTTCGCGCTGGACGCCGCCGCCCGGGTCGTGCCGGCGGCTCGGACCCGGGTGGAGCTGACCCAGTTCGGCGCGACGCGCGACGGCCGGCGGATCGGGATCGTGGCGCCGGCCGCCTTCATGCTCGTCGACGGCGGGGTCGCGATCGAGGGTCTGGAGGTCGGGCTCGGCTCCGGCCGCCTCGCCGTGTCCGGCACGGCGGGGTCGCGCCTCGCGCTCAACGCGGCCGCCCGCGCCGTGCCGCTCGCGGCGCTCGACGTCCTCCTGCCCGGGCTCGGCCTCGCCGGAACCCTCGACGGCGAGGCGAGGATCGCGGGGACGCCGACGGCGCCCACGGGCGAGTACCGTACGAGCGTGAAAGGCCTGAGCGCGCCCCAGGCTCGCAGCGCCAACCTGCCGCCGGCCGACGTCGCGGCCGCCGGACGGCTCGGGGACGGACGCGCCGGCCTCGACGCGACCGTCGCGGCCGGACGGGCCGGGACCTTACGCATCACCGGGACGGTGCCGGCAGGCGGAGCGGGCGCGCTCGACATCGCGATCCGCGGGCAGCTCGACGCCGCCGCGCTCACGAACGGGACGCTCGCGCCCGGCGGACGGCAGCTTGCCGGCCGCATAGACCTTGACACGCGCCTCGGCGGCCCCCTCGCGGCCCCCGAGGCGAGTGGGAGCGCCGCGCTTTCCGGCGGCACCTTCACCGATGCGGGCATCGGACTCCGGCTGGATGCCGTTCAGGCCCGCCTCCTCGCGCAGGGGCGCACCATCACGATCGAGCGGGCCGGCGCGACGACGCGCAACGGCGGAACGCTGTCGGCCTCGGGAGAGGTCGCGATCGATCCGCAGGCGGGCTTCCCCGGGACGATCAGGATCCAGGGCCGGAAGGCGGAGCTCGTTCGGCAGGCGCTCGGCATCGCGGTCGCCGACCTCGACCTCACGCTCTCCGGGCCGCTTGCCCGGATGCCCCGCGTCGCGGGCCGGGTCGATCTCGTCCAGACTGCCGTCGCCGTGCCCGAGAAGCTCGGCGGGGCCGGAAAGCCGCTGCCCGGCACGCGCCATGTCCGGCCGGACGCCGCCGCCCGGGCCCGTCTCGCGCTCGACCGCCGGAGCAAGAAGGCAGGCCCGCCTTTCGACGCCGCGCTCGACCTCGTGGTCAACGCCGCGGGGCCGATCACGGTGCGGGGACGCGGGCTCGACGCGCTGCTCGGCGGCAACCTCCGCCTCACCGGCACGCTCGCGAAGCCCATCCCCAACGGCGCCTTCGCGCTGCAGCGCGGCCAGCTGCAGATCCTGACGAGCCGCCTCGATTTCACGCGCGGCCGCCTGACTTTCGTGGGCTCGCTCGTGCCGGAGCTCGACTTCCTGGCCCAGACCTTTGCCGCTGGCGCACAGATCCAGGTCGCGGTCACCGGTCCGTCCTCCGCACCGTCCTTCGCGTTCACGTCGAACCCGGACCTGCCGCAGGAGGAGGTCCTGTCGCGGCTCCTGTTCGGGGCGCCGGCCGGAAACCTGTCGGGCTTCCAGGCGCTCGCGCTCGTCCAGGCTGCGGCTCAGTTCGCGGCCGACGACAACGCGGCCTTCGAGAACCTGCGACGCTCGCTCGGCGTGTCGAGCCTCGATCTGTCGCTCGGCGCCAACGGCCCGGGCC
>JAFAPJ010000066.1 GCA_019247255.1 Methylobacteriaceae bacterium
CGTCACGCGATCGGACCTCGCGGCGTGACGGCCGGATGCCCCAAGCCAGATCTGGTCGACCTTGCGGTGCTCGGCGCCGGTCCGGCCGGCTGCGCCGCGGCCTGCGCTGCCGCGGGGGCAGGCCTGAAGGTCGTGGTGCTCGACGAGCAGGAGGCGGCCGGCGGGCAGATCCATCGCGCGCCCCGTACGCCGGCGGCGCTCCGTGCGGGCGACCCCGCGGGCGCGTCGCTTCGCGCCGACCTCGCCCGAAGCGGCGCCGAGCTGCGGTTCGGCTGCCGCGTCTGGTCCGTCGCGGAGCGCTTCCGGCTCGACGCGCTCGGGCCGGACGGGCCTGAGACGGTTCGGGCCCGCGCGCTCGTCGCGGCGACCGGCGCCCATGAACGCGTCGTGCCGTTTCCGGGCTGGACCCGGCCCGGCGTGATCGGCCTTGCGGCCGCGACCGTGCTCCTCAAGACGGAAGGGCGCGTGCCCGGGCGCCGGATCGTGGTGGCGGGCGCCGGACCCCTTCTGGCGAACGTGGCGGCGAAGATCGTGGCGGGCGGCGGCACCGTCGCGGCGATCGTCGATGTCTCGCGGTCGGCCGACTGGCTGCGAGCCCTGCCCGGCCTCCTTCGCAAGCCGGCCTTGCTCGGCCAGGGCGCCGCCTGGGCGCTGCGGCTTGCCGCCCGGCGCGTGCCGATCCTGTTCGGTCACGCGGTCGTGGCGGCCGACGGCGTGGATGGCCTCGACCGGGTCGCGGTCGCTCCGGTCCTGGAAGGCAGGCCGGATCTCGATCGCGTCCGCTGGATCGCAGCCGACCTCATGGCCGTCGGCAACGGGCTCGTTCCGGGGGCCGACGTGACGAAGCTGCTGCGCGCGGCCCACCTCCACGCGCCCGAGCGGGGCGGCTGGGTGCCGGTGCGCGACGTTTTCGGGCGCACCTCGGTCGCCGGGCTTTACGCGGTCGGCGACGGGGCCGGCGTGATGGGCGCGGAGCCTGCGGCCCGGGCCGGGCATCTGGCCGGGCTCGCGGTCGCCCACGATCTCGGCCGGCTCGACCGTGAAGCGCTGACGCGTGCCGCCGCGCCGCTCCTCTCGGGCGCGGCGCGCGACGAGACCTTCTCGGACGCCGTTTCCGGACTGATGAGGGTTCGTCCCGGCCAGGTCGCCGCCATCGCGCCCGACACCGTCGTCTGCCGCTGCGAGGACGTCACCCGGGCCGAGATCGACGACGCCTACGAGGCCGGAGCCCGCAGCCTCGACCAGCTGAAAGCGTTCACCCGCTGCGGGATGGGCCCCTGCCAGGGGCGTATGTGCGGCGAAACGGCGGGCGACCTTCTCGCCCTCCGGGGCGGCGACCGCGCCGCCGTCGGGTGGTGGACGGGCCGGCCGCCGCTGCGGCCCGTGGCACTCGCCGACCTCGTCGGCAGCTTCGACTACGCCGATATCCCCGTGCCGAAGCCGGCGCCGCTGTGAGGAGCCCGCCGTGAGCGAGGCTTACGACCTCGCCGTCGTCGGGGCGGGCGTGCACGGCGGCACCGTGGCGCTGCTCTGCGCGCGCGCAGGCCTGCGCACGGTGCTCCTCGAGCGCGGCAGCCTGTTTCGCGAAGCCTCGGGCGTGAATGCCGGCACGCTCACGATGCAGATGACCCGCGTCGCGCTGATCCCTTACGCGCTGCGTGCTCACGCCATGTGGGCCGGGGCGCGGCGCTGGCTCGGTCACGATGTCGGGGTCGTGGTCTGCGACGGGCTCTCGCTCGCCTTCACCGAGGCGGAGGAGGAGCTGCTCGCCTTCCGGGCCGGCAAGCGGCGGGACGCGGGCGCGCCGATCGACCTCGTCTCGCCTGCCCGCGCGGCCGAGGTCGAGCCGGGGCTCGGCCCCGGCGTGCGGCTCGCCGGTCATTGCCGCGTCGACGGCTACGCCAATGCGTATCTCACGGGCCTCGCCTACGCGGCGGCGCTGCGGGAGGCCGGCGTCGCGATCCGGGAGAACGCGCCGGTGACGGCCGTTGAACCCTCGGACGCGGGCTATGCGCTCGCGACGGCAGCGGGCGAGACCATCCGAGCCCGCCGGCTCGTGCTCGCCGGCGGGGTCTGGCTCGAGCCCATGCTGGCCTGGTTCGGGCTTCACGTGCCGATCAGGGTCCTGATCAACCAGCTCGCCGTCACCGAGCGCCTCGGGCCCGTCATGCGCACCGTCGTCGGGATCGCGAGCGGGCTCCTGTCGCTCAAGCAGTACCCGCACGGGACGGTTGTGATCGGCGGCGGCTGGCAGGGGCGCGGCGACCGCGTGCGCGGCGCGGTCGAGCTCGTGCCGGAGAGCCTCGTCGGCAACCTGCGCCTCGCCTGCCACGCCATACCAGCCCTGAGAGCGGCGCGCCTCGCCCGGGCCTGGGCCGGGCTCGAGGCGGAGACCGCCGACGCGCTGCCGATCGCTGGACCCATCCCGGGCTGTCCCGAGGCCTACGCCATCGGCAGCGTCCATTCCGGCTACACGAGCGGGCCCTACATCGCCGCGCTCCTCGCCGATCGCATCCTCGAGCGCGAGCCCGCTCTCCCCCTCTTCCCCCTCGACCGGCTGCTGCCGGAGGCAGCGGTGCCCGCATGACGCGATCAGCCACGAGCCGGCTCGGCGGCATCCATGCCGCCACCATCTGCCCCCTGAACCCCGGCTACGATGTCGACCACGCGGCGCTCGCCCGGCACGTGACGCAGGTCGCCGCCGTGCCCGGCATCGACGGGCTGCTCATCAACGGGCATGCGGGCGAGAACTTCGTTCTCGACGCGGCCGAGAAGGCGCGCGTCGTCGCGACGATCCGGGCCGCAATCGGCGCGAATGTCTTCCTGACCAGCGGGGTCAACGCGGAATCCAGCCTGCAGGCCGCGCGCGATGCGGCCGCGGCCGAGGCCGCGGGCGCCGACGCGATCCTGGTGTTCCCGCCCAACGCCTGGGCGCTCGGCCAGACGCGCGAGGGCGTGCGGCTGCACCACGACGCGGTCGCGGCGGCCTGCGCCTTGCCGCTCGTGCTCTACCAGGCCCCCGTCGGCGCCGGCGCCCTGCCGTATCCCGTCGACACGCTTCGCGAGCTCGTCGCCTCGCCACGCGTCGTGGGCATCAAGGAGGGCAGCTGGGAGGTCGCGACCTACGAGGAGAACCGCCGCGCCGTGAAGGCGATCCGGCCGGACCTCGCGGTGCTGGGCTCCGGCGACGAGCACCTGCTGGCCTGCTACCTCGTCGGGACGGAAGGCAGCCAGGTCAGCCTCGCCGCGGTCGTGCCGGAGATGGTCGTGGCGCTCTGGCGGGCGGCGGAGCGCGGCGACTGGCGGCGGGCTCGCGCCTGGCACGACGCGCTCCATCCACTCGCCGGCGCGATCTACCGCGAGCGGCCTGG
>JAFAPJ010000665.1 GCA_019247255.1 Methylobacteriaceae bacterium
TCCGGGTCGTGCAGATGGAGCCCGGGCCGATCCCGATCTTCACCGCGTCCGCGCCCGCATCGATCAGCGCCTTCGCGCCCTCGCCCGTCGCGACGTTGCCGGCGATCACCTGGACGTGGTTCGACAGCCGCTTCACGCGCGTCACGCTGTCGAGCACATGGACCGAATGGCCGTGCGCGGTATCGACCACGATGACGTCGCAGCCCGAATCGACGAGCCGCTCGGAGCGTTCGAAGCCGGCCTCGCCGGTCGTGGTCGCGGCCGCGACGCGGAGCCGGCCCTGCTCGTCCTTGGCGGCGTTCGGATAGGCCACCTGCTTCTCGATGTCCTTCACGGTCACGAGGCCGATGCAGCGGTAGTGGTCGTCGACGACGAGAAGCTTCTCGATCCGGAACTGGTGCAGGAGCCGCTTCGCCTCGTCCTGCGTGACGCCTTCCCGAACCGTGATGAGCCGGTCCTTCGTCATCAGCTCCGAGACCTTCTGGCCTTCGTTCGTGGCGAAGCGCACGTCCCGGTTCGTCAGGATGCCGGCGAGCTTGCCCTTCGAACCGTTGGGCCCGCGCTCGACGACCGGGATGCCCGAGATGCCGTGCCGCTTCATGAGCGCGAAGGCCTCGGCCAGCGTCTCGTCCGGGAAGATGGTGATCGGGTTCATCACCATGCCGGATTCGTACTTCTTCACGAGCCGGACCTGCTCGGCCTGCTGCTCCGGCTCGAGATTGCGGTGGATGACGCCGATCCCGCCGTTCTGCGCCATGGCGATCGCCATGCGGGCCTCCGTCACCGTATCCATGGCGGAGGAGATGATGGGCAGGTTCAGCGCGATCGACTTCGTGAGCCGGGTGCGGATATCGACGCCCGCGGGCAGGACCTCGGATCGGCCCGGCCGAAGAAGCACGTCGTCGAAGGTCAGGCCCTCGAGGAGGCCACCATTGATCATCGCCGATCCTTTCGGCGCCCGGTCCCCGGGCCGCAGCGTGGATTGGCGCGGGTCCGTAGCATGACGGTTGTGCCGCTGCCATGACATTGAAGCCGGGCAGGACGGCGTCGCGGCGGCGGCCGGTCACGATCGCGTTCGGGAGGTGCAGGGATGGTGAGGTCGATGGAGAAGCGGCGGGGGGCGGTCCGAGCTGCCGCCGCGATGGCGGTCGCGACCTTCGCGCTCGCGGGCTGCAACGCGGGCGGCTCGTCGTCGAGCCAGGGCAGCGAGGACACCCGCAAGGCGCTCGACGCGCTGAACGCCAACCTCACCCAGCTCTCGACGCAGCTGCGCGACGGCGCGACGGCGAATCGCGCGATGGCCGAGGACGTGAAGACGATCGCCGCGCGCCTCGCCGAGCTCCAGAAGGCCGTGAGCGACGGGCTCGCGAACCAGAAGCGCGGGGCGCTCTACCTTCGGCTCGACGTCGAGGCGCCCTGCGAGAACGATGACCAGTGCGCCAACACGGCGCGATCCGTCTGCAACCGGATCAGCTACGCGAACGGCATCACCTCCCGCTTCACGCCCGGCCCGCGACCGACGCTCGGCGCGCTCGTCTGCTTCGATTAAGCGCCGGCCGGACGCCCGACTCGCCTGCAGCGGGAATAGTGGATCTGCGCCGTCCCGGATTGCCGCGGAGCGGCTTTGCGCCGAAGAGGCCTCTCCGCCTGCCTGGATGACCCATGCGCCGCGAGCGCCTGATCCCCCTCATCGTCGCGACCGGCCTGTTCATGGAGAACACCGATTCGACGGTGCTCTCCACGGCGCTCCCGGCCATCGCGACCGATCTCAGCCAGGACCCGATCGCGCTGAAGCTCGCGCTCACCTCCTACCTGGTCGCGCTCGCGATCTTCATTCCGATCTCGGGCTGGATGGCGGACCGCTTCGGGGCGAAGACCGTGTTCCGGGCGGCGCTCGGCGTGTTCATGGCGGGCTCGCTCGCCTGCGCGGCATCGGGCAGCCTTCTCGGCTTCGTGCTCGCCCGGTTCTTCCAAGGCATGGGCGGCGCCATGATGGTGCCGGTCGGACGGCTCGTTCTGCTGCGCAGCGTCCCCCGGGCCGAGATGGTGAGCGCCATGGCCTGGCTCACGGTGCCGGCGTTGATCGGCCCGGTTCTCGGGCCGCCGCTCGGCGGCTTCATCACGACCTATTTCGACTGGCGCTGGATCTTCCTCATCAACCTGCCCATCGGCGTCCTGGGAATCCTCCTCACGACGCGCTTCATCCCGAACGTCCGCGAGCCGGAACGGCCGCCGCTCGACCTCATGGGGTTTCTCCTCTCCGGGCTCGGTCTCGCGTCCTTCATGCTCGGCGTGTCGACGGGCGGACGTCACCTCATCCCGGCTGAGGCCTCGCTCGCGGCCGTGCTCGCCGGGGCGGTGCTGCTCGCCGGCTACGGGGTCCATGCCCGTCGGGCCGCGGCCCCGCTGATCGACCTGCGGCTCCTCGCGCTGCCGTCCTTCCGCAGCGGGCTTATCGGCGGCATCCTGTTCCGGGTCGGCGTCGGGGCGATCCCGTTCCTCCTGCCGCTCATGCTCCAGATCGGCTTCGGGCTCTCGCCCGTGCAATCCGGGCTTCTCACCTTCGCGTCGGCCGCCGGCGCGCTCGTCATGAAGACCGCGGCCGCCCGGATCCTGCGCGCCTTCGGCTTCCGGGCGGTGCTGACCTGGAATGCGCTCCTCGCCTCGGCCTTCATCGCGGCGAACGGTCTCTTCACGCCCGCGACCCCGGCCTGGCTCATCCTCCTCGTGCTGCTGGTGGGCGGGTGCGTGCGATCTCTCGAGTTCACGAGCCTCAACGTCATCGTCTACGCGGACGTGCCGACGCCTCGCATCAGCGCCGCGACGAGCCTCGTCAGCGTGACGCAGCAGCTCTCGATCGGGGCCGGGATCGCGGTCGGGGCTTTCGTGCTCGAGACGGTGAGCCACGGCCGCGCGGGCCCGGACCTCGTGCCCGCCGACTTCGCCTGGGGATTCTTCGTCGTCGGCGCCATCTCGGCGAGCTCCGCGTTCCTGTTCGCCCGGCTCCATCCGGACGCCGGAGCCGAGATGGCCGGGCGCGCGACGATCGCCGCGAAGCCGACGGGCAGCAGCGCCTAGCGGCGGCGAGCGGCGATCTCGCCCGGAGCGCTCGGCTGCGAGAGCACCGGGATGGGCCGCAGCGTGGCGGATGATGCGGGCGGCGACGGGAGCCCGGCGAGGCATTGCCGCAGCATGTCGCTCAACAGCGTCCCATAGCCGCCGTCAGGATCGTCGCGCCCGTAGACCTCGATGAGGCTCGCCGCATCCCCGAAGGTCATCGCGGTCTCGATCGAAGAGAGGGAACACCGGCACTGGTCGCGCGGATCAAGCTGGCAGTTCCCGGCGAGGGGCCCGGCTGCCGTGCCGCCCGAGCCAAGGGCGAGCAGCGCGAGAGCGGACACCCGGACGAGGGCGGGCGAGGTCCGGAAGCCCCGCGCGCGGATCGACGTCGCGAGCCGGCCGACCCGCAGACCCGCCCTGATCGCGAGCGGCAAGGCCAGGATGGGGATCACCGCCGCCGCCACGTAGCCCTCCGCCGCCATCGGCAGCGCGCCGCCCGCCGCGGCCGCCCAGGCGAGCGTGACGTTGCGGTTGCCGCCGACGATGCCGGCGGTCAGCGCGCTGCGCCAACCGCTCGCCGCGAAGACGAGCGCGCCCAGCGCGGTCAAGCCGGCGTTCAGCGTAACCGCGACCGCGAGCATGGCGAGGAAGTCCGGGACGCTCGCCTCCCACTGTGCCCGCACGCCGTCCGCCATCGCGAGACCGACGAGCATGAGCCCGAGCACCGCGACGCCCGACGCGGCCTTGGTGTCCGGCAGCACGGACGCGAAGGCGCCGCGCGCCTGCCGGATCGTCAGCGCGACGGCCGTGCTGCCGCCGACGATGAGAGCGAGCTGGAGCGCGAGCCGCGCGGTGTCGAAGGTCGCGTCGAGCCCGACGAGATGCGCGCAGATCGGGATCGAGAGCGGCGCCATGAGCGTGAGCCCGATCGAGACGACGAGCGCGAGCCGGGGCCGCAGGTCGAGCATCGCGGCGACGGCGGCCGCCGATCCGGTCGGCGGGGCGAGCGCCGCCAAGACGATGCCGGCCTGGAGGTCGGGTCCGAGCGGCAGCGCGCGCGTCGCGAGCGCGATGAGCGTCGGGACGGCGAGGCCCGCCCAGGCGAGCGCGAGGAGAACGAGACGGGGTCCCGTACCGGGCTCGGCGGGCGCGAACAAAGCGGTCAGAAGGGAGCCCAGCGTCAGCAGAAAGGCGGCGAGCGGCAGGCCGCGATGGGCAAGCTCGGCGGCCGGCGGCGCCGCGATCCCGATCGCGAGCGAGAGCACCAGAAGGGTCGGTCCGTGCCGACCGCACCGCGTGAGAAACGTCCCGAGCGCTCGCATGATGCCTCTCCGCCGCTGGAGAGCCGGTCGCGCCGGCATGGGCCGTTACCTAGAGGCAGGCGTCAGTCGCGCTCCTCCCCCGAAGAGGGGGCGTGGCGGTCCCAAACGCGTGAGATCGCCCTGGCGCGGAGCTGGCCGGACGGAGGCCACGCCCGATTGACCCCCGGGCCCGCTCTGGCTACCCGCGCCCCATGCCTTCCCGTTCGGCCGAGATCGGCGGCCCCGGGCTGCCGCGCGTCGCGAGCCCGTCCGCCCGCGGTCTCCCTGGGCGGCTCGAGGCGGGCGCCCTCGCCTGCCTGGCGGCCGTCCCGTTCGGCATGGCGGTCGCCAATCGCTCCGCCCCTGCGCTACTCGTCCTCGCGGCCCTCCTCGGGCTTGCGGCCCGGGCCGCCGACGGGCGGATCGCGGCAAGCGGAGCGATGCTGGCGCGGGCGCTGCGCGCTCCGGTCGGGCTCGGCTGCCTCGCCTTCCTGGGTTTCGCGGGGCTGAGCACCGGCTGGAGCCACGCGCCGCGGACCTCATGGGCGACCCTGGGCGAGCTCGCGCTCGCGGCAGGGGGGCCGCTCGTTCTCTGGGCGACGCTGCCGCGCCCGACCCCGCGCTGGGCCCTGCGGCTCGCGGCCGGCGCCGTCCTGGCCGCTGGCGCCTGGGTCGCGGCCGAGCTCGCGACCGGGGTCGTTCTCCGCGGCGCGCTCGGCTTCCGCAACGAGAGCTTCATCTTCAAGCGCTCGGCGACCGCGATCCTCCTGGTCGCCTGGCCGATCGCGGCGCTTCTCAGGCGCGAGCGCGCCCGTCTCTTCGCCGGCAGTCAGATCGCGTCCGTGCTCGTCGCGGCCGCCACGGCCCATTCGGGTGCGACGATCCTCGGCCTCGTGGCCGGATTGCCCGCCGCCTTCCTGGCGCGGGTCTCTGCCCGGCTCGCGGCCGGGTTCCTCGCCGCGATCGTGATCGCGAGCTTCGCGGTCGCGCCCGTCCTCGGCGACCTCGCCGACCGCGCCCTGCCGCCCCGTCTCCTCGACCGCCTCGAGAATTCGCATGCCCGCGAGCGGATCGTCATCTGGCAGAGCTTCGGCGAGATCGCCCGGCTCCGCCCGCTGACGGGCGCCGGCTTCGGCACGAGCACCCGCATGGCCTCGAGTCCCCTTGTGGCCTCGGTGCCGGAGGAGCATCGGCTGATGCTCGGCGCCTGGCACGCGCATAACGGCTTCCTGCAGGTCTGGGCGGAGACGGGCGCAGTCGGCGCGCTCCTCTTGCTCGCGACGCTTCTCGCGTTGCTGCGGCGGCTGCCGCGCTCCGAGCGCCCCGCGGCATCGCTCGGGCTCTTCGCCATCGCGACCGCGATCATGCTCGTCGGGCACAGCGCCTGGCAGGGCTGGTGGGTCGCCTGTCTCGGCGCCGGGGCGATCTGGCTCTCGGCCGGCGCTCAGCCGCCCGGCGACGCTCCGTCCTCCGCGGTCGCGCCGCCCCGGAACCCGGTCGCCAGGACATAGAGCTCGGCCGAGTCGGGCCGGCTCGCGGCCGGCTTGATGTGCCTCACCTGCGCGAAGTCGCGCTTGAGGTCGGCGAGAAGGTCGTTCTCCGTGCCGCCCTTGAGCACCTTCGCCAGAAAGGCGCCCTCGGGCGCGAGAACCTCGCGAGCGAATTCGGCCGCCGCTTCCGCGAGCCCCATGATCTTGAGGTGGTCGGTGCGCTTATGCCCGGTCGCGTTCGCCGCCATGTCGGACAGGACGACGTCGGCCCGACCACCGAGCATCGCGACGAGCCGCTCCGGCGCGTCCGCCGCCATGAAGTCCAGGACGGCGAAATCGACGCCCGGCACGGTGTCCATCTCGAGGAGGTCGATCGCGACCACGTGCCCCCTGCCGGCCGCGCGTCCGACCCGGGCGGCCGCAATCTGGGACCAGCCGCCCGGCGCCGCCCCGAGGTCAACGACCCGTCCGCCGGGGCGGAAGAGCCGGTGCTTGTCGTCGATCTCGAGCAGCTTGTAGGCGGCGCGGGAGCGATAGCCGTCGCGCTTCGCCGCGGCCACGAACGGATCGTTCAGCTGCCGGGTGAGCCAGGCCCGGGAGGACGGGGTCCGGTTGCCGCCCCGGCGGACGACCTGGCGGCCCGGGCGGTTGCCGCCGCCGGGCGCGCGGGTCATGGCGCCTCGCGCCGCGACCAGACCTTGTCCTCGCGCATCATGGTCATGAGGATGCCTTCGCGCAGGCCCCGGTCCGCGATGCGCAGGTAGTTCGCCGGGAAGGCGCGGCGGATCGCCTCGAGGATGGCGCAGCCCGCGAGGACGAGGTCGGCGCGGTCGCGCCCGATGCAGGGGTTCTCGGCGCGCTCGTCCAGGTTCGTCCGCAGCAGGCGCGCGAAGACGTCGTCGATGTCCGAGGCGCGCATCCACATCCCGTCGACGCGCCGACGATCGTAGCGCTCGAGCCCGAGATGGATCCCGCCGACCGTGGTCACGGTCCCGGACGTGCCGAGAAGGTGGAAGTTCGGCGCGGCCGCGGCGGCGCCCGCCTTCAGGGCGAAGGGAAGCAGGCGACCCGAGACCTCCTCCACCATGTCCTCGAAGACGGCGGGAGTGACCTTGGCGCCGCCGTAGCGCTCGGCCAGCGTCACGACGCCGACGGGCAGCGAATCCCAGGCGCGGATGCGCTCGGCCGGGCTCAGCACGCCGGCGCCTGTCTGGCCGTCCAGCCAGGCGATCTCGGTCGAGCCGCCACCGATGTCGAAGATCACGACGGAGCCGGCTTTCGGATGGGCGAGCGAGGCGCAGCCCATGACGGCGAGCGTCGCCTCCGTCTCGCGGTCAACGATCTCGATCGCGAGCCCGACCTCGTCGCGGACGCGCTCGATGAAGGCGGGACCGTTGGAGGCGAGGCGGCAAGCCTCCGTCGCGATGAACCGCGCCCGGACGACGTTGCGCGCGTCGATCTTCGCCTTGCAGACCCGCAGCGCGCCGATCGTGCGCTCGATCGCGTCCTCCCCGAGGCGATCCCCGAGACCGAGCCCCTCGCCGAGCCGGACCACCCGCGAGAACGCGTCCACGACCCGGAACTCGTGGTAGGAGGGTTCGGCGATCAGGAGCCGGCAATTGTTGGTGCCGAGGTCGAGCGCCGCATAAGCGCGGGCCTGGCGCTTCGGCGCCCGCTGCCCGTGATGCTGGCCCCGCCAAGGGGCGCGGGGCTCCTCGCCCACGCGGCCGGATGCCCAGCGCTGCTGCCGGATCGCGTCCGTCCCCGCGATGAGCTCGCCACGCTCGTGCACGACACCTCGTCCGTGGAGCGCAGGTTCCGCAGCCTGGTCCGACACCAGGGGAGCGTACCAAGAGGCGGGAGCGCCTGCCAAGCGAAAACCATGACGGTCCGACGAAAGCGCTCGGGCGCGGCCGTCGGTCAATGGCCGCGCTTCACGGATGCGAGCGCGCGGCCGAACTCGTCCGCGAAATGCGCGCGCTCGCCGGGCGAGAGCTCGCGGGCGATGTCGACGCGCTCGCCCCGGGACACGAGCGCGAGGCGCTGAAGACCGAACTCCTCATGCGTTTCCCGCACGAGCCGCGTCCAGAGCGGGTTCATACGCCATTCGCGCGTCTCGCCGCGATGGCTCACCTTGCGGAACTGGATCTCGCCCGGGGTGAGCCGGATCTCCTCGAAGGCGCGGGCGCGGCGGTAGTTGATCCGGAAGGCAACGTAGAGCCCGAGGAGGTCGAGCCCGAGAAAGCCGGTCACCGGCCAGAAGCCGAGCGTGATGACCCGGATCGCGGCCGC
>JAFAPJ010000080.1 GCA_019247255.1 Methylobacteriaceae bacterium
GAGCTGGCCGAGATGGCCGCCGCGCTCGAGGACGCCGCTGATCGCGAAGATCGCGCCGCCGCCGGCCGAGGCCGTGAGGCCGCCCATCGTGCCGGACCGGACCTCATGGACGAGCCGGGCCGCGGCCGGGTCGTTCGGCGGACGGAAGATCGCGGTCGCGTCAAGGCCGAAGCGGGCCGCGCAGATCGCCGGGAGCTCCCAATTGCCGAGATGGGCGGAGAACACGATCCCCGGGCGCCCGTCGTCGCGCAAAGCCAGGAAATGCTCGATCCCGACGACCTCGACGCGGCCCGGACGCGGCGCCTCCGGATCGTAGTCGAAGAGGCGGCCGAGATGCGCGTATTCCGCCCCCGTGCGGCCGAGATTGGCCCAGGCGCCGCGGGCGATGCGCTCGCGCTCGCCCTCGCTCAGCTCGGGGTACACGGCCGCCAGGTTGCGCAGCGCGACGCGGTGCTGCGGCAGGAGCGGACCCACGCTCCGGACGAGCCAGGCCCCGAGATCGCTCGCCCGTTCGGGTCCGAGCGCGCGCGCCATCGCGAACACGCCGCGCACGAGCGCCACCATCACGGGGGCGAGGAGGCGCGCCTTGAGGGCTCCGAGAGCGGTGCGCGGACGCGCCACGTCAGGACGCGACCGCGGGCGCGGAGGCGATGCGGCGCGGCATGACGGCGATCGCGATCAGCATCAGGCTGAGGAAGCCGAGCACGTTCGACAGGACGGCCCCGATCACCCCGAGGGTCGGGATGGCGACGATCGCGACGACGGCCGCGACCGCGAGGCCGCCCGCGGCCGGGACCGCGATGTGGCGTCCATCCCGGAACAGGAAGGGCTGGCAGAGCTGGTAGACCGTTCCGAGGAAGACGGAGATCAGGAGCAGGCGGTAGAGATCGGCGGCCGGCAGGAAGGCGGGGCCGAAGATCACCTGGACGATGAGGGGTGCGGCGAATCCTGCGCCCGCGAAGGCGGCGCCCATCGGCACGAGCACGATCGCGAGCGCCTTCAGTCCCGTCCGCCAGCCGGGCGAGCCGTGGCGGAGCACATGGGTGACGAGAACGCCGCCGAGCGCGGCCGGCGCCAGCATCGAGACTTCCTGAAGCGTCAAGGCGACGCTGTACTGGCCGGTCGTCGCCAGCGCCCCCGTCGTCCCGAGCACCACGAGACCGATCCGCGGCAGGATGAAGAGCGAGATCGCCGAGACCCAGCCGGCTCCGAGAAGGGCCGCGGCTCGCCGCATCAGGCGGGGGCTCGGACGAAAGTCGCCGATCCCGCGCCCGAGAACGAGGAGCACGAGACCGAGCTCGATCGCCGCGATGGTGGGGAAGATCCAGATCGCGGTCGTCAGCGTCAGGAGGCCCGTCGCGAAGAGCGCGACCGCGATCGCGAACTGGGCGGCGCGCGGCGCGATCTGCGCCGTCAGGATCTGGCGCGCGACGCCCCGGATCTGAATGAGGGGCGAGAGCGACAGCGAGGTCGCGGTGAGCGGCACCGCGAGCCAGGCCGCGAGGAGCAGCGGGCGGAAGCGGGCGCCGATCGCCGGGTCGAACCAGGCGTAGGCGAGGAGCGGCAGCGTCACGAGGGTGCCGGCCCAGGCGAGCGTCGCGAGGGTCGCGGGCAGACGGCGATCCCCGCGCTCGGCGAGCGTCCGGACCGCCGGGAGCGGCGCGAGAGTTGCGAGCTGGATGCCGAAGCCCGCGACCGTCAGGACCCACGCGTAGACGCCGCGCGCGTCGGGCCCGAGCGTGCGCGTGATGAGCACGGTCGGCACGATGGTGAGCGCGACGCCGGCGAGCTGCCCGCCCGTGAGCAGGGCCGTGTCGCGCGCGATGCGCCGGCTGTTCGACATGGGCCGTCCTCTGGCCGGGAAAGCCGGTCGCGTCCAGCCGCGGGCGTCGACGGCCCGGAGGGGGCGCATTACAAGCACGGCCATGTGCGGCCTCTACGCATCGCTCGGCTTCGCCCCGGACCGCGCGCGGATCGACGTCGTGGCGCATCGCGGGCCGGACGGCTCGGGCTGGGAGGTGATCGACAGCCCGGCCGGGCCGCTCGCGTTCGGCCATCGCCGGCTCGCCATCATCGACACGCGCGATTGCGGCCTGCAGCCGATGAGCGACCGCGGCGGCGCGATCACGATCGTGTTCAACGGCGAGATCTATAATTACCGCGAGCTGCGCCGCGAGCTCGAGCCGCGCGGCCACGTCTTCACGACCGAGACGGACACGGAGGTCCTGCTCGCGGCCTATCGCGAATGGGGCGAGGGCTGCCTCGGCCGCTGCCTCGGCATGTGGGCCTTCGTGCTGCTCGACCGGGCGCGGGCCCGCCTCTTGGCGGCGCGCGACCGTTTCGGGATCAAGCCGCTCTACCTCGCGGCGACGCCCTCCGGGGTCGCCTTCGGGTCCGAGATCAAGCAGCTTCTCGGGCTTCCGGGCGTCGAGCCCGGGCTCAACCTGCCGCGCGTGCGCGACTTCCTGGCGAGCGGCCTTCTCGACCATACGGGCGAGACGCTGTTTTCCGGCATCCGGCAGATCGGGGCCGGCGAGTGCCTGACCGTCCCGACCGACCGCGCGTTCGACGGCGTTGCCCAGCCCCGCCGCTGGTATGCGGTGCCCCCGCACGGCACGCTCGACATCGACGAGGGCGAGGCCGCCGAGCGTTTCCGCGAGCTTCTCGCCGATTCGGTCCGCCTGCACCTGCGCTCGGACGTGCCGGTCGGCTCCTGCCTCTCGGGCGGGCTCGATTCCTCCGCGATCGTGGCGCTCGCGGGCCGGCTGCTCGCGGGCGAGCCCGACGCGCCGCCGGTCACGACCGTGTCGGCCGTCTATCCGGGCGAGGCGGTCGACGAGCGCCGCTTCGTGGAGGAGGCGGTCGCGGCGTCCGGCGCGCGCCCCATCTTCGTCGAGCCGCGGCCGGAGGACGCGATGGCGCGCGCCTCCGATCTGACCTGGCACCAGGACGAGCCTTTCGGCTCGACCTCGATCCTCG
>JAFAPJ010000082.1 GCA_019247255.1 Methylobacteriaceae bacterium
GGCGCTCGCGAAGGGGCTGATCTACGGCGAATCCGGCGCCTTCCTGGCGACGCACGAGTACCGGCACGTGAACCGCTGGGCGGACGAGCTCCTGGCGCGACCCGCGGTCCGGCGCGGCCGGATGGTGAACCGCATGTCGGGCGAGCCGCACGAGCAGCTCCACGAGCGCCACGACGCCTCCGATTTCGAGACGCGCACGCAGGACAAGCTCGCCGCGCAGCCGGCCGCCGCCGCCTGACGGGTCGCGGCGCCCGGGTCTCGGGCGCGCTCGCTCAGGCCGAGACGCGCGCGTCCGGCGGAAGGCGCGAGCGCAGGAGCCAGGGCACGCGCGCGGCCGGGATGGGTCGGCCGAACAGGTAGCCCTGCGCCTCCGCGCAATCGAAGGCGCGCAGCCACGCGGCCTGCTGCGCGTCCTCCACGCCCTCGGCCGTGACCCGCAGCCGGAGCCGGCGGCTGAGGTCCAGGATCGCGTGGACGATTGCCTCCGCGTCCCCGCCGCGTCCGACATCGGCCACGAAGCTCCTGTCGATCTTGACCTCGTGGACGGGCAGGCGCCGCAGATGCGTGAGCGAGGCGAAGCCGGTCCCGAAATCGTCGAGCGCGAGCCGGAAGCCGGCCTCGCGCAGCTCTTCCAGCCGCAGCACGACGCGCTCGCCGTGGCGGCCGATGAGCACGGTCTCGGTCAGCTCCAGGGTGAAGCGCTCCGGCCCGAGCCCCTCGGCCCGGATGAGATGCAGGAGACGGTCGGTCAGATCGGGATCGGCGAGCTGCGCGTTCGACAGGTTCACGGCGATGCGGCCCGGTGCGGGCATCCCGGCCGCGTCGAGCCAGCCCGCGAGGTCGCGGGCGACCGCGGCCAGCATCGCGTCGCCGAGCGCGAGACCGATGCGGTGGTCCTCGATGCCCTCCTGGAAGCGGGCGGGCGTGAGCAGCCCGGCCGTCGGGTGCTGCCACCGGGCGAGCGCCTCGAAGCCGATGATCTCGCCCGTGCGCAAATCCACCTTGGGCTGGTAGAAGGGGACGATCTCGCCTTCGGGCAGCCCGCGTCGCAGCTCCTCGAGAATGGTGAGACGGCGCTCAAGCGCGTCCCGCATGGACGGCTCGAACCGGAAAGCGCGGGCCCGCCCAGCTTCCTTGGCGGCATAGAGCGCGAGGTCCGCGGCCTTGAGCAGCTCCGCGCCGCTGCGGCCGTCCTGCGGCGCGTCGGCGACCCCGATGCTGCCGCACAGCGACAGGTCGCGCCCGGCGATCGTGACCGGCTCCTCGAGCGCATGCTGAACCGCTCCGACGAGGTCGTCCCGGTCGTCATTCGCGGGACGCGAGGGCTCCGCCGCGCGATCGTCGAGAAGCACGAACTCGTCCCCGCCGAGCCGCGCCACGAAGACGTCCCAGCGCGCCGCGACCCCGGCCAGCCGGCGCGCGCCCTCCTTCAGGAGCTCGTCTCCCGCATCGTGTCCGAGCATGTCGTTGACGTGCTTGAAGTCGTCGAGGTCGATCAGCGCGAGCCGCAAGGGTCGGCCCGCTCGCAGCGCGAGCTCAAGCCGCTCCTGGAACTGATAGCGGTTCGGCAGCGCGGTCAGCGCGTCGTGGAGCGCGAGCGCCCGCACCTGCGCTTCGGCCTCCTCGCGGCGCCGGATGGAGGCCGCGAGCGCCTCCTTGGCGTCGCGCTCGGCACGGGTCGCGAGCCATTCGAGACGCCTGAGCCGGTTGGCCCGCACGACGACGAGCAGGAGCGCGGTGTTCGCGATCACGGAAGCGAGGCCGAGCCCGAGCGCCGTCGGGGGCAGCGGCGGCGGCAGCATGTAGCCGGCGAGGAGAACGCCCGAGCAGACCGCCGTCGCAAGCGCCGTCAGGGTAAACGCGGTCGGGACGACGAGCGCGTAGATGGCCGGCAGCATCAGCACGACCATGAGAGCGATATCGGAGCGCGAGGAGACGAGCTCGCCGACGGCAAGCGCCGTGCCGAGCTCCCAGGTGAACAGGGTCCGCTGCAGCCGGGGGAAGCTGTGCGCGCGCCTGAGCCAGACGACGCAGGCCAGCGACAGGATCACGACGAAGACACGCGCCGTGACGGCGGGCAGGAAATGCGGCGTGCCGTGAAAGCGCCAATCGCTCGCGAGGAACAAAGTGTTCAGCAAGGCCGACAGCACGAACAGCAGCCGAGCGTGTCGTGTTGTTTCGGTCAGCCGCTCCGATTGAAAGGCGGCTTCCTGGGCTAGGTCCAGAAACTCACCGCTAATCGGACGAAGAACGCGCGAAGGCATCGCCGTACCTTCAGGGCACGACGATAAGGCGGCGTTAACACCGGATTCAGGCCAGTACCTCGCCTCGGGCCTCGCTCCCGAGGCGGAAGGGCTGGCGTCAGCCGGACCGCCTCACTCCTTCATGGCCGCGTAGCGGCCGTCATGCCAGACGTTGATCTCGTAGCGCGGGTCGAGGATGTCGCCCTTCTGATCGAAGCGGACAGGGCCGACGACCGTCGCGATCGGATCGGGGCCGCGCAGGGCCTCCGCGATCTTCGCCGGGTCGGTGCTGCCGGTGCGTCGCATGCCTTCGGCGAAGGCCTGGATCACCGCGTAGGTGTAGAGCGTGAAGCCCTCGGGATCGACGCCCGCAGCCCGGTAGCGCGCCATCGCGGCCTTGGCATCGTCGAGCTCTCGCGGATCGACCGGGAAGGTGAACATCGTCCCCTCGGCGCCGGGACCCGCGATCGTCCAGAACTCGGGCGTGTTGATCCCGTCCCCCGTCATGAGGCGTATGTTGAATCCGGCCGCGTTCGCCTGCCGGATCATGAGCCCGGCCTCCGTGTGATAGCCGCCGAAATAGACGAGGTCGGGATTCAGGCTCTTCAGCTTCGAGACCAGGGCCGAGAAGTCCTTCTCGCCCGCGTTGATCCCGTCGAAGGCCACCTCCCGAAGACCGGCCGCGTTCATGGCCTTGCGAACCTCGGTCGCGAGCCCCTGCCCGTAGGGCGACTTGTCGTGGAGGATGACGATCCGCTTGCCGGCATACCGCTTCGCGAGCCACGGGCCGATCCAGGCGCCCTGGGCGTCGTCCCGGCCGTACAGTCGCATGATGGTCGTCCAGCCGTTCTTGGCGGCGCCATCCGTTAGGGTCGGGTTGGAGGCGGCCGGGCTCATCATGAGAACGCCCGCGTCGCCGTAAACGGACGAGGCCGGAATGGTGGCGCCCGAGCAGGCGTGACCCGCGACGAACTTGATGCCGGCGGTGACGATACGGTTCGCGACGGAAACGGCCTGCTTCGGGTCGCAGGCGTCGTCCTCGACAACGAGCTTCAGCTTGCGTCCGCCAAGGACGCCGCCCGCGGCGTTGATCATCTCGACCGCGAGCTCCGCGCCCTTGCGCATCTGGTCGCCGACGGGCGCCACCGGGCCGGTGATCGGTCCGGCAAGGGCGACCGTCACGTCCTGCGCCCGCGCGGCCGCAGGCAGAAGCAGAGCGACGGTGGCGAAGATCAAGCGCGCACCGGCACGGCGCAGCGGGGCGGTTCGGCTCATCGTGTGATCTCCCTCTTGGCGGCGAGCAGAAAGCCGAGGCGCGGCGCCTCCCGGCCCGGACCCGGCGTGACGGCGACCTGCTCGGTCTGTTCGCCCGAGCGCGACAACCGTCCCGAGAACCGCGGGTCGGAAGACTGCCTAATCGAAGCGTCGCCGTCGACCCCAACCGACATTCAGCCCGCCTCCGTCCGCGCCTTTCATCGCAGCAGTGAGGACATGCTGTTTCGTATAAGGCCTCTCGACATTCCGGTTCTCGGCGTCCGCCGGCGCTGTGGCGAACGGCAGCGAAACGGACTAGTGCGCCTCATCGCAGGGTTCCGCTTGCGTCGCCGAGGAGGACGGAGATGGGCGCCGACGCCACGTCCGAGCGAGCGAAGCTGTCCGGACCGCTCGCCGGATTGCGGGTGCTCGAGCTCGGCCATTTCATCGCCGCGCCCTTCTGCACGCGGCTCCTTGCGGATCTCGGGGCCGATGTCGTCAAGGTCGAGCCGCCGGGCGGCGATCCGGTCCGGCAATGGGGGCGGCAGATCGAGGGTGCGGGCGCGCCCTGGTGGTCGATGCACGGTCGCAACAAGCGGGTCATCACGCTCGACCTGAAGCGGCCGCGCGCGGTCGAGATCGTCCTCGACCTCGTGCGCGGCGCCGACGCGCTCGTCGAGAACTTCCGGCCGGGCCAGCTCGCCAAGCTGGGGCTCGGCCGCGACCGGCTCGAGGCCGCCCGGCCCGGGCTCGTGATCGCGCAGATCTCGGGCTACGGCCAGGACGGTCTCTACCGCGACCGGGCGGCCTTCGGAGTCATCGGCGAGGCGATCGGCGGCCTGC
>JAFAPJ010000030.1 GCA_019247255.1 Methylobacteriaceae bacterium
CGGGCGCAGTCTCACCCTCGCCCGGCTCACCGCCCGGAGCGAGTTCCTGGCAGCCGCGAAGGGCCGCCGCGTCCACGGGCCGCTCTTCTCGCTGCAGGGTCGCCTGCGGGGCGACGAGGCTGGGCTGCGGGCCGGCTTCACGCTGACGAAGCGGGTCGGCTCCGCGACCGAACGCAACCGGATCAAGCGGCGGCTCCGCGCCGCGCTCCTCGACGGCGCCGGGCCATTCGCCGCAGCATCGCTCGACCTCGTGGTCATCGGACGCCGCGACGCGCTAGAGGCGCCCTATCCCGAGCTTGTGGCCGACCTGTCGCGCGCGCTCGGGACTCTGGCGCGCGGGCCGTCCCGGCGTGCCCGGCCCGACCGAGACGTGCCAGGCGGGGCCGAGCGCCCTTCATCTTCCGAGCCCGACACCCATGCGTGACGACAATCGAAACCTGCTTCTCGCGATCGCGCTCTCCGTGGTCGTGCTGATCGGCTGGAATTACTTCTACGGGGTGCCGACGGCCGAGCGGCAGCGCGCTCAGCAGGCCGCCTCCCAGCAGCAGAACGCCGCTCAGCAGGCGGCCGCGCAGGGCGGGACGGCCTCCCCCTCGCAGACCGGTCCGCTGCCGGGCGCCGCGCCGCGCGAAGGCCAGCCGTCGCCGCCCGCTCCGGGGACCGTGCCGGCCGCGAGCGCAAACCAGCCCCGGGTGGAGCCGCGCGAGGTCGCGCTCGGCCGCTCGCCCCGCGTCATCATCGAGACGCCGGCGCTCGCGGGCTCGCTCTCGCTCAAGGGCGGCCGCATCGACGACGTCGCGCTCAAGACCTACCGCGAGACGGTCGAGCCCGGGAGCCCGCGGATCGTTCTGCTGTCGCCCTCCGGCAGCCCGAACCCCTATTACGCCGAGTTCGGTTGGGTCGGGCCGGGCGCGCCGAACGCCGACACGCTCTGGACGGCGGACAGCGATCGGCTGACGCCCGGCAAGCCCGTGACGCTGAGCTTCGACAACGGCGCCGGGCTCGTCTTCCGGCGCGAGGTCTCGGTCGACGACAAGTTCATGTTCACGGTGCGCGACACCGTCGACAACCGCACCGGCCAGCCCGTCTCGCTCTACCCTTACGGGCTCGTCTCTCGGCACGGGAAGCCGCACACCCAGGGCTATTACGTGCTCCACGAGGGGCTGATCGGCGTTCTCGGCGACCAGGGCCTTCAGGAATACTCCTACGACGCGGTCGAGAAGGAGAACGTGATCCCGGGCCAGCCCACCAAGGGCAAGATCTGGAACGGCGTGAAGGGCGGCTTCCTCGGCATCACCGACAAGTACTGGGCGGCCGCGGTCGCTCCGGACCAGACGCAGCCCTACCAGGGCAGCTTCACGGCCCGGGCCGAAGGCGGCGGGCAGATCTACCAGGCGAACCTGCTCGGCGACGCCCGCACCGTGCCCTCCGGCGCCACCGCCGAGGCGACGCAGCGCCTCTTCGCCGGCGCCAAGGAGGTCTCGACCGTCGACGGCTACAAGAGCTCGCTCGGCATCCTGAAGTTCGACCTCCTCATCGACTGGGGCTGGTTCTACTTCATCACGAAGCCGATGTTCTGGGCGCTCGACTTCTTCTACAAGCTATTCGGCAATTTCGGCCTGTCGATCCTGATCGTCACGATCATCCTGAAGACCTTCTTCCTGCCGCTGGCCGCGAAGAGCTACGCCTCCATGGCCAAGATGAAGGCCGTGCAGCCCGAGATGGTCGCCATCCGCGAACGCTACAAGGATGACCGGGTCAAGCAGCAGCAGGAGACGATGAACCTCTACAAGCGGGAGAAGATCAACCCCGTGGCGGGCTGCTGGCCGGTGCTGATCCAGATCCCGGTCTTCTTCGCGCTCTACAAGGTGCTCTTCGTCACCATCGAGATGCGGCACGCGCCGTTCTTCGGCTGGATCCAGGACCTCGCGGCGCCCGACCCGACCTCGCTCTTCAACCTGTTCGGCCTCCTTCCCTATACGCCGCCGAGCTTCCTGCATCTCGGCGTCTGGCCGCTCATCATGGGCGTCACGATGTTCGTCCAGATGAAGATGAACCCGACGCCGCCGGACCCGGTCCAGCAGACCATGTTCACCTGGATGCCGGTGATCTTCACCTTCATGCTGGGCAGCTTCCCGGCCGGCCTCGTGATCTACTGGGCCTGGAACAACAAGCTGTCGGTCCTGCAGCAGGGCTACATCATGCGCCGCAACGGGGTGAAGGTGGAGCTCTGGGACAACCTGCGCACGACCTTCACGCGCAAGCCCGCCGCCGCGAAGGGATGATCGCGGCGGACGCTTCCGGCCTCGGGGAAGGCGTGCTCGTGGCCGAAGCCGCCGAATTCCATGACCTCGAGGCGGGGCGCAAGCTCTTCGCGCAGGCGGCGGAGTTCCGCTGGGCGGCCGCCCGGCCCGACAATCTGCCGCCCATGGGCGCGCTCGAGATCGCCTTCGCGGGGCGCTCGAACGTCGGGAAGTCGAGCCTCGTGAACGCGCTCACGGGGCGGCGCACGCTCGCCCGCACCTCGCATACGCCGGGCCGCACGCAGGAGCTCAACTTCTTCGATCTCGGCGGCCGGCTCGCGCTCGTCGACATGCCAGGCTACGGCTACGCGGCGGTCGCGAAGGACAGGGTCGCGGCCTGGACGCGGCTCATCAAGGCCTATCTGCGCGGACGCGCCAATCTCGGCCGGGTCTACGTGCTGGTGGATGCCCGCCACGGCCTGAAGGCGAACGATCTCGAGGTCCTCGCCCTCCTCGATACGTCGGCCGTCTCGTACCAGCTCGTGCTGACGAAGGCCGACGAGCCCACGGCGGCCGATCTCGCCCGCCGGGTCGCCGAGACCGCGGCGGCGCTCGCCCGCCGTCCGGCAGCTTTTCCCGAGATCCGGGCGACCTCGAGCCGCACGGGCGAGGGCGTCGCCGAGCTTCGCGCCGACATCGCCCGGCTCCTGCGCGAGCGGAGCGGACCCGCGTGAGAAGCGGCTTCGAGCGCCTCCTCGTCGGCCTCGGCGCCCTTGCGGGCTTCGCGGGGGTCGGCCTGTCGGCCGCGGCCGCTCATCTCACGGGCGGCGGCTCGCTCGACGTCGCGGCCCGCATCCTCCTCGCCCATGCGCCGGCGCTCGTCGCCCTCGCGGCTGCAGTTTCGGCCGGCCTTCTCCGGCCGGGTCCGGGAAGGGCTGCGGGCCTCCTCCTCGCGCTCGGGCTCGCGCTCTTCGCGGGCGACCTCAGCGCGCGCGCGCTGCGCGGCGCGCCGCTCTTTTCGTCCGCCGCCCCGGCCGGCGGCTTCCTGCTTCTCGCCGGCTGGGCCGTCCTCGCGCTCGGCGCCCTCCTGCCCGCGCGGCGCGCGCCGACCTGACCGATGGCCTCCGTCGCGACCGACACCCCCACGACCTCGGCCGAGGGTCAGGCCGCGCCCGGGGAGACGTCACCGCCGCGGGCCCTCGCGGCCGGCCGGCTCGGACGGTCGGTCAGCGGGCAGCTCGGCATCTTCGCGGCCGCGCTCGTTCTCCCGATCCTCCTGTTCGCCGGCATCATCCTCTGGCAGGCCGCGAGCTCGGAGCGGGCCAGGGTCGAGGGCGACGCCGCCGACGCGTCCCGGGCGATCGCCTCCACGATCGATCGCGACCTCAGCGGGCTCTTCGCGGCGATCGAGGTCTTGGCCAATTCGTCCTACCTAGAGGATGGCGACCTCGTCGGGTTCCGCCGTCAGGCGCTCGCGCTGCAGAACCTCCAGGGCGTCGCGACGATCCTCGCCGATCTCGACGGGCGGCAGCTCGTGAACACGGCGGTGCCGGCCGACACGATCCTGCCGAACACCGCCATCCCGGTCGATCAAATCCCGCCGGATGCGACGCGTCCGGTCGTGACCGACCTGTACCGCACCGCCATCAGCCGCGTCCCCAGCTTCGCGGTCGCGACGCTCGTGCGGCGAGACGGGCAGCCCGTCTACCGGCTCGCCTTCGCGCTGCCCTCCGAACGCCTGCAGCGGCTCTTCCAGGACGCCGACATCCCGCCAGGCGCGACCGTCTCGGTCGTGGACCGACGCGGCGTCATCCTGGCCCGCAACACCCAGCACGAGGCCTTCGTCGGGCGCGAAGCGACGCGCGACCTGCGCGCCAACACGACCGGCCGCCAGGGCTCCTGGATCGGCACGACGGCGGACGGCCGCGAGGTGTACGCTACCTACGCCCGGTCGCTCCTCTCGGATTTCGTCGTCGCGGTCGGCGTCTCGCGCTCCGACCTCGACGCACCTCTCCGTACCGTCCTGTCGCTGTTCGCGGGGCTGTTCGTCGTAATCTCGGCGCTCTCGACGGTGCTCGCGGTCTCGTTCGGCCAGCGCATCACGCGCCCCATCACGGCGCTGACCGAACGCGCGGCGGCGCTCGGCCGCGGGGAGCCCGTCCGGGCGCTCGACACCGGGCTCCGGGAGGCGAACCAGGTCGGGGCCGAGCTCGTGGCGGCCTCCGCGGCCCTCATCGCCCGCGAGACGGACCTGCGCGAGGCGAACGACGAGATGCAGCGCTTCGCCTACATCGTCAGCCACGACCTGCGCGCGCCCCTTGTGAACATCATGGGGTTCACGACGGAGCTCGAAGCCTTGCGCGCCGACATGTTCGGCCGGCTCGACGAGCTCGCGAAGACGGCGAGCGAGGCGGAGCGCGGAGGCGACCGTCAGCTCGGAGCCGATTTCGACGAGGCGATCGGCTTCATCAAGGCCTCCATCGGCAAGATGGATCGGCTGATCAACGCGATCCTGCGGCTCTCGCGGGAGGGCCGGCGGCAGTTCAAGCCGGAGCGCGTCGACATGGAGGCGCTCGTCGAGGGCATCCGGGCGAGCCTCGCCCACCAGGCGGACGCCGCCGGCGCGACGATCGCGGTCTCGCGGCTCCCCTCGATCGTGAGCGACCGGCTGGCGCTGGAGCAGATCTTCACCAACCTCGTGGACAACGCGCTGAAGTATCTGCGTTCCGGCGTGCCGGGACGCATCGAGGTGAGCGGCCGATCGACCCCGGGCGGCCTCGTCTTCGAGGTTCGGGACAACGGCCGCGGCATCGACCCGAAGGATCGCGAGCGGGTCTTCGAGCTGTTCCGCCGCTCGGGCGTCCAGGATCGCCCCGGCGAGGGGATCGGCCTTGCCCATGTGCGGGCCTTGGTGCGCCGGCTCGGCGGGACGATCGGCTTGACGTCCGAGCCGGGCCGGGGTTCGACATTCACGGTCACCTTGCCCAGGCGGTGGGCGGGAGACGCGGCGAGGACGGCAGCATGACGACGCCAGTCACGATCATCATGGTCGAGGACGACGAGGGCCATGCGCGCCTGATCGAGAAGAACATCCGGCGCGCGGGCGTCACGAACGAGATCAAGGGTTTCTCGGACGGGACGAGCGCGCTCGCGTTCCTGCTGGGCGAGGACGGTTCCGGCCTGGCGAATGCCGGACGGCCGCTCCTCATCCTGCTCGACCTCAACCTGCCCGACATGACGGGCGTGGACATCCTGAAGGTCGTCAAGGAGAACGAGCATCTCCGGCGCGCCCCCGTGGTCGTGCTCACGACGACGGACGACCAGCGCGAGATTCAGCGCTGCTACGACCTCGGCTGCAACGTCTACATCACGAAGCCCGTCAATTACGAAGGGTTCTCAAACGCCATCCGCCAGCTCGGATTGTTCTTCGCCGTCATCCAGGTGGCCGAGGCGGCATGAGCGACACGCCGCCGCGCTTTCTCTACATCGACGACGATCCGGGGCTCTGTCGCCTCGTCCAGAAAGGCCTCGAGCGGCGAGGCTACCACGTGCTGACCGCCCATGACGGCGCTGACGGGATCGCGATCCTCGGGCGCGAGCGCGTCGATGTCGTCGCGCTCGACCATTACATGCCGGGCCAGGACGGGCTCGCGACCCTATCGGCGATCCGGGAGCTGCCGAACCCGCCGCCGGTCGTCTACGTCACGGGCACCCAGGAAGGGAGCGTGGCCATCGCGGCGCTGAAGGCCGGCGCCTCCGATTACGTGCTGAAGAGCGCGGAAGGCGAGTTCATCACGCTCCTCGAGGCCGCGGTCAGCCAGGCCATGCACACGGTCCGGCTCCGCCGCGCAAAGGAGGACGCGGAGGCGGAGCTGCGCGCCTCGCGCGACCGCTTCGAGGCGCTCGCGGCCGAGCGGGCGCTCCTCATGCGCGAGGTGAATCACCGGGTCGGCAACTCGCTCCAGATCATCGCGGCCCTGCTCCACCTTCAGGCGTCCGCGAGCCCGAACGACGACGTGAAGTCCGCGCTCGCGGCGGCGAACCGGCGCGTGATGGCGGTCGCCCAGGTGCATCGGCGGCTCTATACGTCCGACGACCTGCACGCCGTCGCCCTCGACCAGTACCTGACGGCGCTCGTGGACGATCTGCGCTCCTCGGCCGATGTCGGCGACGCCTCGCTGCTCAGCCTCGAGGCGGAGCCCGTCGAGCTCGATCCCGACAAGGCGGTCGCGGTCGGCGTCGTGGTGACCGAGCTCGTGCTCAACGCCATGAAGCACGCCTATCCCGACGGACGAGGCCCGATCCGCGTGCGGCTCGAACGCGATTCGGCCGACCGCGTCCGGCTCGCGGTCGAGGATGACGGGGTCGGCCGTTCCGACCAGCCCTTCGCGGCGGGCCGCTCGGCCCAGGGGCTCGGCCGAATGATCGTCCGCGCCATGGCCACCAAGCTCAACGCGGAATGGGGGCAGGACGAGACCCATACGGGCATGCGCGTCGTCCTCTCCTTCGATCTCGAGCCCAACGCGCAGCGCCACGCGGCGGCCTGACCCGGCCCGCGCCGATCCCTCCGGAGCCCCGACCATGAGCCAATCCGAGCCCGGCGCGCTGCCGAACGTGCATGTGCGGGCCGAGATCCTGGTCCAGGCGCTGCCCCACATGCAGCGTTACGACCAGGAGATCGTCGTCGTGAAGTACGGCGGCCACGCCATGGGCGACCGCGCGGCCGCGGAGGATTTCGCCGAGGACATCGTGCTCCTCGAGCAGGCCGGCGTGAAGCCGATCGTCGTCCATGGCGGCGGACCGCAGATCGGCCGCATGCTGGAGAAGCTCGGCATTCGCTCCGAATTCCAGGACGGGCTCAGGGTCACGGACGAGCCGACCGTCGAGGTCGTCGAGATGGTTCTCGCGGGCTCGATCAACAAGCAGATCGTCGGCTGGATCTCGGCCGAGGGCGGCCGCGCGATCGGCCTCTCGGGCAAGGACGGCAACATGGTCATGGCCCGCAAGGCGGTCCGGATGACGGCCGAGCCCGGCTCCGGCCGCGAGCGCGAGATCGACCTCGGCTTCGTGGGCGAGCCGGACGAGGTGAACCGCTCCGTCCTCGACGCCGTGCTGAAGGCTGAGCTCATCCCGGTCATCGCGCCCGTCGCGACGGGGCGCGACGGCCAGACCTACAACGTGAACGCGGACACCTTCGCGGGCGCGATCGCGGGCGCCATGGGGGCCAAGCGCTTCCTCCTTCTGACCGACGTGCCCGGCGTCCTCGACAAGGAGAAGCGGCTCATCCCCGAGCTCACCGTCGAGCAATGCCGCGCCCTCATCGCGGACGGC
>JAFAPJ010000234.1 GCA_019247255.1 Methylobacteriaceae bacterium
CAGGGCTGGCTCGGGCCCGAATGGAAGCCGGACCGCTCGAAGATCGTCCTCTCGATCGACCCCGTGACCCGCTTCCTATTCGCGCAGGTCGATCCCGGTGCGGCCGGCGCCTGGCGCCGCGAGCCGTTCTACGGACAGCTCCGCGCCTGGGCGGCCGCCGCGCTCCGGGAGAGCCGGCACGTCGTTGTCTTCGTGAACAAGAGCGCGACCGTCGTCCTGCCGGACCGCGACGTGCCGGTCGGCATCCTGGCGCCGGGCGACCGCCTCGTCGCGCGCGAGCGCCGCACCGCGGGCGGCGTCACCCTCGATTTCGAGAAGGTCGCCGCCTGATCCCGCGACCCACCGCCATCCTCTTCGACAAGGACGGCACGCTCATCGACTTCAACCGGACCTGGGGACCGGCGGCCTACGGCACCATGGAGGTGCTGGCGGAAGGCGACCGCGCGCTCCTCGAGCAGCTGGTGCTCGTGAGCGAATTCGACGCGGCGAGCCTCGCCTTCCGGCCGTCATCGCCGCTCGTCGCGGGCTCCTCGGCGCAATGGGGCCCGCTCTGGGCGGAGGTCTTGGGCGAGGCGCCGACGCCGGCGCTCCTGACGCGCTTCGACACGCTTCTCTCCGAGCGCGGCCTCCGGTCGCTCGCGCCGATCGGCGAGCCCCGCGCGGTCCTGGCGCGGCTCGCGCGCCGCGGGCTGCCTCTCGGGATCGCCACGAACGACGCCGAAGCCTCGGCCCGCGCCCAGGCCGAAGCGCTCGGGATCCAGGACCTCGTCGGCTACGTGGCGGGCTACGATTCGGGGCACGGCTCGAAGCCCGATCCCGGCATGGTGACGGCCTTCGCGCGGGCGCACGGCCTGCCGGCGGGGCGGGTCGCGATGGTCGGCGATTCGACGCACGACCTCGTGGCGGCGCGGGCGGCTGGCGCGATCGCGGTCGCGGTCCTCACGGGACCGCGCGGCCGGGCCGCCGAGGCCGAGATCGCCCCGCTCGCGGACGCGGTCCTCGGCTCGATCGGCGACCTCGAGGCGTGGCTCGACGGCCTCGATGCCGCAATGCCGCTCCAAACGCCGGCGATGGGACGCGCGTAGACAGATGGAGCCGGGCGCTCGCGGCGGCCCGCTCCTTCCGGAGAGCCCCATGACCTCCCTTGCCCTGTGGCGCGACCGCCGCGGCCGAACCTCGTGGCTCCGGATCGCGGCGCTCGCGCTCCTCGCCTGGCCGGCGGCGCTCGCGGCCGGCACCGCCGCGAGCGTCGGCCTCGGGCCGCGTCCCTGGAACGATCTCATCCACCGGACCGGCTGGTGGGCGCTCGTCTTCCTGCTCCTCTCGCTCGCGATCACGCCGCTGCGCCGTGCCGGCCATTGGGCGAAGCTCATCGACGTGCGTCGCATGATCGGGGTCGGCGCCTTCGCCTACGGGGCCGCCCATCTCGCCCTCTACGTGGTCGACGAGAAGCTCGACCTCGTGAAGGTCGCCTCCGAGATCGTCTCGCGCCTCTACCTGACGATCGGGTTCGTGGCGCTCCTCGGCGTGACGGCGCTCGCGATCACCTCGAACGACGCGATGGTGAAGCGCCTCGGCGGCCTGCGCTGGCGCCAGCTTCACCAGGTCACCTACGCGCTCGGGGTCCTGGCGCTCGTCCACTTCTTCCAGCAAACGAAGGCCGACGTCAGCGTGCCGACCCTCTATGCGGGGCTGTTCGTGTGGCTGATCGGCTACCGGATTGTCGCGCGCCTGAACGGGGAAGGTGAGCTCGGCACGGGCGCTCTCGCGCTCCTCGCGATCGTGTCGGGCGCCCTGACCCTCGTCGGCGAGGCGATCGGCATCGGGCTCGCCTTCGGGGTGCCGCCCCTCATGATCCTGGCCGCCGCCTTCGACCCCGATCTCGGCATTCGGCCCGGCTGGTACGTCCTGGCGGCCGGCCTCGCCGTCACGCTCTTGAACGTCGTGCGCGGCTGGATGACGCGTCGCCGCGCCGACCGGACGCCGGCCTGGGGCGGCGCCGCCAGACCAATGTCGCCATTGGCGAAGGGGACCCTCCTTCCGTAAGCTGGCCGGCAACGAGCCCGAAGCGCCGTTGTCCAGGGGGGAGAAGCCGATGCGCGGCCTGATGCAGGATTGGCCCCTGCTCATCCACAAGGTCATCGATTTCGCGGCGATCGAGCATGGCGGCCGCTCGGTCGTGTCGCGCTCGGTCGAAGGGCCGATGCACCGCACGACCTATGCCGAGATCCGCACGCGGTCGGTGCGTCTCGCGAAGCGCCTTGCCCGGGAGGGGATCCGTCCGGGCGACCGCGTCGCGACGCTCGCGGTCAACACCTGGCGCCACCTCGAGGCCTGGTACGGGATCACCGGGGCGGGCGCGATCTACCACACGGTCAATCCGCGCCTCTTCGAGGACCAGATCGTCTACATCGTGAACCACGCGGAGGATCGGGTCGTCCTCGTGGACCTGCCCTTCGTCCCGCTCCTCGAGAAGCTCGCGCCCCGGCTGCCGAGCCTCGAACGCTACGTCGTGCTGACGGATGGCGCGCACATGCCCGCGACGTCGCTCCGCGGCGCGGTCCCATACGAGGAATGGATCGCCGAGGCGGACGACGACTTCCGCTGGGTCGCGCTCGACGAGAACGACGCGGCCGGCCTCTGCTACACCTCCGGCACGACGGGCGAGCCCAAGGGCGTCCTCTACTCGCACCGCTCGAACGTGCTCCACGCGATGATGACGATCGCGCCGGACGCCTTCGGCATCTCGACCCGCGACGTGATCATGCCTGTCGTGCCGCTCTGCCACGCGAATTCCTGGTCGCTCGCCTTCGCCTGCCCGATGGCGGGCGCCTCGATGGTGATGCCCGGGCCGCGGCTCGACGGCCCGTCCGTCTACGACATCCTGGAGACCGAGCGGGTCACCATGACGGCCGCGGTGCCGACCGTCTGGTTCAGCCTTCTCCAGCATATGGAGAAGACGGGCGGGACGTTGCACCACCTGAAGCGCGTCGCGATCGGCGGCTCCGCCTGCCCGCCCGCCGTGATCGAGACCTTCGAGCGCAAGTACGGGGTCGCGGTCATCCATGCCTGGGGCATGACCGAGATGAGCCCGGTCGGCTCGCTCTGCCAGATCAAGCCCGAGATCGACACCGCCGATTACAAGCAGCTCCTCGAGACGAAGTCGACGCAAGGCTGCGCGCCGTTCACGGTCGAGTGGAAGATCACGGACGATGCCGGCCGCCGGCTGCCGCATGACGGCAAGACCTTCGGCCGCCTCAAGGTCCGGGGCGTCGCGGTCGTGCGGAGCTACTTTCGCCGCGAGGACGAGACCATCCTGGACGAGGAGGGCTTCTTCGATACGGGCGACGTCGCGACCATCGACGCGCACGGCTACATGCGGATCACGGACCGCTCGAAGGACGTCATCAAGTCCGGCGGCGAGTGGATCTCCTCCATCGAGCTCGAGAACCTGGCGGTCGGCCATCCGGACGTCGCTGAGGCCGCCGTGATCGGCATCTCGCATCCGAAATGGGACGAGCGGCCGCTCCTCATCGTCGTGCCGAAATCGGGACGCGAGCCCGACAAGGACGGCGTGCTCGAGCACCTGCGGCCGCACATCGCGAAGTGGTGGATGCCGGACGACGTGGTGGTGGTGCCCGAGATCCCGCACACGGCGACAGGCAAAATCCTGAAGACCGCGCTCCGCGAGCGTTTCCGCGACTACCGCCTGCCGACGGCCTGAGGGACGTCGCGAGGGCGATTCGACCGGGGGAGGGTGGTCAGGCGCGTCGGTACTCGCCGTCGAGCCTCGGATCGCCCTCGGTCCGGGCGAGGTCGCGAGCCACCATGTCCTCGAGATGCGCGAAGACCGAGAGGGCGGCGGCGGGGCGCAGCCGCGGGTTCAGCCCCGCATAGATCGCCTCGACGATCGCCGGGATCGTCCGGTCGCCCGCCGCGAGACGCGCCAGGATCGAGGCCTCCCGCTGCCGGCGGTGGGTCATGATCCCGCGCACGAAGCGCCCCGGGTCGCGCACCGGCCCGCCATGGCCCGGCCAGTACACGGACTCGCTGCGTCCGCGCAGCTTGTCGAGCGAGGCCATGTAGTCGGTCATCGACCCGTCGGGAGGCGCCACGATCGTGGTGGACCAGGCCATCACGTGGTCGCCGGAGAACAGCGCGTCCTCCTCCTTGAGCGCGAACGCGAGGTGGTTCGCGCAATGGCCGGGCGTTGCGAGCGCGGTCAGCGTCCAGCCGGGGCCGGCGACCGTGTCGCCGTCCGCGAGCTCGCGGTCAGGGCGGTGGGCGAGGTCGCCAGATCCCTCCATGGTATCCGTCTCGCCCGCTCCGAGCTCGCGGGCGCGACGGTGGGGGCCGCAGCCGATGATCGGCGCCCCCGTCCGGTCCTGGAGGGCGCGGGCGCCCGGCGAATGGTCGCGATGCGTGTGGGTGACGAGGATCGCGGCGACGCGCTCGTGGCCGATCGCTTCGAGGAGCGCGTCCTGGTGCGCCGGCAGGTCCGGACCGGGATCGACCACGGCGACCTCGCCCCGGCCCACGATGTAGGAGCAGGTCCCCGTGAAGGTGAACGGTCCTGGATTGGCGGCCACGATCCGGCGCACGAGCGGGCTCACCGGGACGGGGATCTCGGGCGATGCGTCGAAGGTCACGTCGAAGCTGAGCTCGCCGCTCATGGGCAGAGAACCCCGTTGAGGGCGCCGGAAGCCCTGCCTATAGAGGAGCCGGTCGAGCGCCGCCACGGTCGGGCGGGGGAGGGTCAGATGGCGAATACGAGCGTGGTGGGCGAGCTCAGGCCGGGCGCGCTCGCGGACATGATCTGGCCGACGAGCCGCGGCCGCACGGGCGCGCTTCGCAACGCGATCCTGGTCTTCGCCGGCGCCTGCCTCCTCACGCTCTCGGCCAAGATCGCCGTGCCGGGGCCCGTCCCGATGACGCTGCAGACGCTCGCCGTGATGATCCTCGGCGCGTCGCTCGGCCTGCGGCTCGGGCTCGGCTCGGTCGCGCTCTACCTCGCGGAAGGCGCGCTCGGCCTCCCGATCTTCACGAACACGCCGCCCGCGCTCGCGGGCCTGCCGTACTTCCTCGGCCCGACCGGCGGCTTCCTCCTCGGTTTCCTGGCCTCGGCGGCGGTGATCGGCTGGGCCGCCGATCGCGGCTACGCGGCGAGCCCGCTGCGCTTCGCGGGCGCGCTCGCGCTCGGGAACGGCCTTCTCCTCGCGCTCGGCTGCCTCTGGCTCGCGCTCGGCGCGACGGTCGGCAAGGCGACCGGGCTCGGCCTCGCCCGCGCCTTCGAGATCGGCGTGCGGCCCTTCCTCCTCGGGGAGGCGATCAAGCTCGCGCTGGCGGCTCTCGCCTTGCCGCTCATCTCGGACGCGCTCGGCCGCGCGCTCCGCCGGCCCTGATCAGCGCCGGAGCGCCTTGAAGCGCCCGATCCGCTCGACGAGCTGACGCTTCAGCTCGTCCGGCAGGTCGATGGACACGAGTCGCCAGGAGAGGCGGCTCAGCCGGAACTGCAGACGGGCCTGCTGCGCGGACGCCCGCTCCGGCGGCAGCGCGAAATAGACGTTGCGGAAGCCCCGCCAGCGCGAGCTGCCGAGGAACGCGAGGGCGCCCCGGACGTCGGGCGCTCCGCCGCCGAGGCCGGTCCTGGCGCCGACGCCGACCTCCGCGTCCCGCGCGAGCTGCAGGACGCCGCGCGCCGAGCCGAGGGTGCCGAGCGCGGGATCGGCCGTCACGACGAGCGCGCCGGCCGCCGCCTGCAGCTCCCCGGAGCCGAGCGCCCGGTCCAGATCCGACGCCTCGAGCCCCGCCGCCACGAGCTGCTTGGCGATCGACAGGCGGATCGCATGAAAGTTCGTCCGCGCGGCGATCTCCTCGACGTCCCCGGCCCGGACGGCCTGCGCGAACCGGTAGGCCGCGAGGTAGGGCGAGCCGAGATAGGCGGTCCAGGCGAGAACGAGCGCGAGCGCGGCTCCGACGATCCAGCGCATGGGCCCCTTCGCGCGTGCAAGCCTCCCGCGAGGTCGCCGCCACGCCCCCGCGCCTCACGAAGCCGTGTAGCCCGCGCTTGCCGGGCCCTCAACCTCGTGCGAGAGCCGGCGCTCCGCACCCGCCGCCGCACCCCTCCATGGATCGCTTCCGATTTGCCCTGGGCCTCGCCCTTACGGCCGCGGCCGGGGCCATCGACGCGGTCAGCTTTACCCGCTTCGGCGCGGTCTACGCCTCCTTCATGAGCGGCAACACGGTTCAGCTCGGCCTCCACGGCGCCGAGCGCGACTGGGGGCTCCTCGGGACATTCGCGCTCCTCGTCGCCCTGTTCATGCTGGGGGCGCTCCTTGGCGGCCTCGTCATGGCGGCGGCCGGCCGCGCGGCCCCGGCTCTGATCCTCGTCGCGAACAGCCTTCTTCTCTGGGCGGCGGTCTGGATCGACGTGACCCTCCATGTCGGCCTCGCCTCGACCGCCCCGCTCGCGCTCGCCATGGGGGCGCAGAACCAGCTCGTCGTCCTGGTCCAGGGCGCCAATCCCGGCACCACCTTCGTGACCGGCACGGCCTTTCGGTTCGGCGACGCGCTCGCGCAGGCGCTCTTGCGGCGCGATCCCAACCGGGCGTGGCGGTTCCATTTCGCCGTGTGGCTCGCCTTCGGCGCGGGCGCCACGGCCGGCGCCGTCGCCTCGCTCGAACTCGGCGAGAGAGCGCTCGCGCCCATCGCGCTGCTCATGTCCGCGCTCGCCGCGACGGCGCTGCTGCGCGCGCTCCCGTCCTCCCGCCCGGCCTGACGCGGGAACAGCGCTCCCGTGCCCCCGTTCCTCTCGTGAGACGCCGCGTCGTCGCTGGCGCGGGACAGCAACCTGGAGAGAATCGAGGAGACGTTCACATGAGGCGAGCGCTCTTGAGCATCGCGATCACTGGGCTGAGCGTGCTGCCGGCCTTCGCGCAGGCCGTCGTGATCGAAGCTGAGCCCGGCATTGCGGCCCCGCCGCCCGGCTATTACGTCGAGCGCCCGGCGACGACCGGGTCGATCGTGGTGGTGCCGGATCGCCCCCTCGCGGACGAGAGCCAGGCGGACCTCAACGCCGAGCAGTTGGCGAAGCCCGTGCCGAACTATGGCCAGAACGCGAACGGCTATCTCGGGCAGCGATGATGGTCTAGGAACCGGGAGCGTCCGGCCGAGCTTCGGTCCGGGCGCTCTCGGGAAAGCATGCGCGCCATGAGGCTTCTGCCGGCGGTTCTCCTTCTCGTCGCCTTGCCGGGCGCCGCGGACGCCGCGCGCGTGCGGGCGACCCGGACCGACCTCGCGCCCGCCGCGTCGACGCAATACGCGCCGCCCGACGGCGGCATCCGCTACCGCTACCCGCCCGATACGAGTTCCATCCTGCGCCCGCAGGACCGGACGCCCTACGACGTTCCGACCGATCGCCCGGCGCGCAGGAAGCGCGCGGCGCGGTAGCGGAGCGCACGCCCCTCGGCTAAACCGGCGGCTCGACGCGGAGCGGCGGGTTCATGCTGGACAGGGTTCTGGGCGACATCGACACCGACCTCGAGAACTCGCTCGCGCGCCTGTTCGACTGGCTGCGGATCGCCTCGATCTCGACCGACCCCGCTTACGCGGGCGAGTGCCGTCGCGCGGCCGAGTGGGTGCGCGGCGACCTCGAATCGCTCGGCTTCCAGGCGAGCCTGCGCGAGACGGAGGGCAGCCATCCGGTCGTTCTCGCCCATGCGCCGAAGCCCGGGACGCCGCACGTCCTCTTCTACGGCCATTACGACGTGCAGCCGGTCGACCCGCTCGAGCTGTGGGAGGCGCCCCCCTTCGAGCCGCGCACGGACAAGCTCGACGGCGGCCGCGAGGTGATCCGCGCGCGGGGCGCCTGCGACGACAAGGGCCAGGTGATGACCTTCCTGGAGGCCTGCCGGGCCTGGAAGGCGACCGCGGGCGAGCTCCCGGTCGGCATCACCGTGCTGATCGAGGGCGCCGAGGAGAACGGCTCCAAAGGCCTGCCGGAATGGTTGGTCCAGAATAAGGAACGGCTTAAGGCCGAGGTCGCGCTCGTCTGCGACACGGGCAT
>JAFAPJ010000235.1 GCA_019247255.1 Methylobacteriaceae bacterium
CGATTCTTGCCCGCGACGAGGGAGCAGAGATCGTTCGAGATGCGCTCGGGCAGCATCGGCACGACCCGGTCGGGAAAGTAGACGGAGTTCCCGCGCGTGAGCGCCTCGCGGTCGAGCGCGGTGCCGGGCCGCACATAGGCCGCGACATCCGCGATCGCGATCGTCAGGACGAAGCCGCCCGCATTCTCGGGATCGGGGTCGGGCGCCGCATGAACCGCGTCGTCGTGGTCCTTGGCGTCCGGCGGGTCGATGGTGACGAGGGGGAGGTTCGTCCAGTCCTCGCGGCGGCCGGGCAGACGCGTCGGCGCGCGCTCCGCCTCGGCGAGCACCTCGGGCGGGAAGACGTGCGGGATGCCGTGCGCGTAGATCGCGACGAGGCTCACGGCCTTCTCCGACGTGACGGAGCCCAGGCGCTCGCGCACCTTCGCCTCGGGCAGCCCGAGCCGGCCCGGTCGCGACGGCGTCACGGTGACGAGGTCGCCGTCCTGCGCCCCGTTCTCGTCGCCGGGACGCACGGCGAGCTCGCGCCCGGCGGACTTCTTGTCGACGGGCAGGATGCGACCGCCTCCGCCCGGATGTGCGCGGAAGAGGCCGAGCGCCTCGCGGGCTTCGCGCGGCAGCGCCTTCACGACACGCCCGGTCAGGCCCTCGCCGGAGCCCGAATCGAGCTTCAACAGCGCGCGGTCGCCGATACCGGGGGCCCGCTCGCGGCCACGGGCGCGCTTCGGTGCGAGCACGATGCGAGGTCGCTCGCCCTCGCCGTCCCACTCGACGGGCTCAGCCACGAGCTCTCCGTCGCGGTCGCGGCCCGTGATGTCGGCCAGGAAGACGGGCGGGAGCGCGCCCGCCTTGCGCAGTCTCTTCCCGCGCCGGGCGAGCACACCATCGCTCTCGAGCTCGGCCAGCGTCTGCTTCAGCCAGGCCTTGTCGCCGGCCTTGATCCCGAAGGCGCGCGCGATCTCGCGCTTGCCGACCTTGCCGGTCTGGCCCGCCACGAAGGCGGCGACCTCGTCGCGTGAGGGCAGGGTGGGTCTTGTCAGGTTACGGCTCGGCAAGGGGCGGCTCCGGCGCTTCGCCGACAGCTCCGGATCCGAGCCGGAGCGGGCGGCGCCGTACGGGCCAAATATGGGGCGCGCCGCCCCCGGGGCAACCGCAATACGAACCGGCGCGGAGCTGCGATCAATCGACGAAGCTCGGCGCGTCCCGGGTCGCCAGGACCTTGTCGACCCGGAAGCCGTCGAGGTCGACGACCTCGAAGCGCCATTCGTGGCTCACGACCGTCTCGCCCGTCGCCGGCAGCCGCTGGAAGGCGTCGAGCACGAACCCGGCGACCGTCTCGTATTCGCGGTCTTCGGCGAGCTTCACGCCGAGCAGTTCCGCCATCTCGTCGATCGGCATCGAGCCGTCGAGGAGCCACGACCCGTCCGAGCGCTGGACATGGTCGCCCTCCGGCTCGTGGTCGTCCGACCGGAACCCGCCCACGATCGCGTCGAGCGCGTCGGCCGGCGTAACGATCCCCTCGAAGTGCCCGTACTCGTCATGGACGATCGCCATAGGCACCTCGGCGTCGCGCAGGATGTTGAGCACCTCGAGCGCGTCGATCGTGTCGGGCACGATCGGCGGCGTCTTCATGCGCGCCCGGATGTCCATGCGCTCGCCCGCGACGAGCGCCGCGAGCAGATCCCGCACGTGGACGACCCCGATGATCTCGTCCGTGTCGCCGTCCGTCACGGGCAGCCGCGTGTGGTGTGTCTCGAGAAGCGTGTGGCGGATCTCGGCCGCGTCGTCCGACAGGTCGAGGCTGTCGACCTCGGTCCGCGGCGTCAGGAGGCCGCGAACCGTGCGGTCACCGAGGCGCAGCACGCCCGCGATCATCCGCCGCTCGTCCGTCTCGATCACGCCCGCCGATTCCGCCTCCGCGACGATCGTGCGGATCTCCTCTTCGGTCACGGACGAATCGACGCCCGTCTTCTGGCCGAAGAGCCGGAAGACGAGCCGGGTCGAGACGTCGAGCAGCCAGACGAGCGGCCCCGCGAGCCGCGACAGGAAGGTCATGAAGGGCGCCACCGCGCAGGCGATCCCCTCCGCGTCGCGGAGCGCCAGGTGCTTCGGCACGAGCTCGCCGACGACGACCGAGAGATACGTGATGGCCCCGATGACGAGCACGTAGCCGAGCGGTTCGGCGAGGCGGGTGGACAATCCCTGGTCCTGCAGCGCCTGAGACAGACGTTCGCCGAGCGCGGCGCCCGAGAAGGTGCCCGCCACGATGCCGATCAGCGTGATCCCGACCTGCGTGGTGGAGAGGAACCGGCCCGGCGCCTCCGCCAGCGCCAGCGCCGCGCTCGCGCCCGATCGGCGCTGCTCGACGAGGGTCTTCAGCCGCGAGCGGCGGGAGGACACGATGGCGAGTTCGGACAGAGCGAAGACGCCGTTGAGGACGATCAGCGCGAGCGCGATTGCGAGTTCCAGCACGATGTCCCGGCCGGGACGTTGCACCGCCCGGCCTCCGCTCCCTCTTCCCGCCGGGATCGCGTCCCGCCGATCTCATATAGCGGGGCTGCGCGCCGCGGTCTCCGGGAAAGTCCGCCTCGGCGCGCTCCGGTGCGCCATCGGCTCGCGATCCGGGTCCCGAAACGCACGAAGCCGGGGCGGACCCCGGCTTCGGCGACGGTCGGACCTGACGGACCGATCAGCAGGAATAGTACATCGTGAACTCGACCGGGTGCGGGGTCATCTCGAAGCGCATCACCTCGGTCATCTTCAGCTCGATGAACGAATCGATGAACTCGTCCGTGAACACGCCGCCGGCCTTGAGGAACTCGCGGTCGCGATCGAGGTTATGGAGCGCCTCGCGGAGCGAGCCGCAGACCGTCGGGATCTCCTTCAGCTCGCGCGGGGGCAGGTCGTAGAGATCCTTGTCCATCGCGGCGCCGGGATCGATCCGGTTCTTGATGCCGTCGAGGCCCGCCATCAGCATCGCCGAGAAGGCGAGGTAGGGGTTGGCCGTCGGGTCGGGGAAGCGCACCTCGACGCGCTTCGCCTTCGGGTTCTGCGTCCACGGGATGCGGCACGAAGCCGAGCGGTTACGCGCCGAATAGGCGAGGAGAACCGGCGCCTCGTAGCCCGGGACGAGCCGCTTGTACGAGTTCGTCGAGGGGTTCGTGAAGGCGTTCAGCGCCTTCGCGTGCTTGATGATGCCCCCGATGTACCAGAGGCATTCCTGCGACAGGTCGGCATACATGTTGCCGGCGAAGACCGGCTTGCCGTCCTTCCAGATCGATTGGTGGACGTGCATGCCCGAGCCGTTATCGCCGAAGACCGGCTTCGGCATGAAGGTCGCGCTCTTGCCGTAGCTCTGGGCGACGTTGTGGATGCAGTACTTGTAGATCTGCATCTGGTCGGCCATCCGCACGAGCGTGTCGAACTTCATGCCGAGCTCGTGCTGGGCGGAGGCGACCTCGTGGTGGTGCTTCTCGACCTTGACGCCCATCGCCTGCATGGCCGCGAGCATCTCGCCGCGCATGTCCTGCGCCGAATCGAGCGGCGGGACCGGGAAGTAGCCGGCCTTCGTCTGGATTCGGTGGCCGAGGTTGCCGCCCTCGTATTCCGTGTCGCCATTCGTCGGCAGCTCGACGGAATCGAGCTTGAAGCCCGTGTTGTACGGGTCCGACATGAAACGCACGTCGTCGAAGATGAAGAACTCGGCCTCCGGGCCGAAATAGGTCGTGTCGCCGACGCCGATCGACTTCATGTAAGTCTCGGCCTTCTTGGCGATGCCGCGCGGGTCGCGCTCGTAGGGCTCGCCGGTCGCGGGCTCGAGAATGTCGCACACGATCGACATCGTGGAAGCCGAGAAGAACGGGTCCATCTCGGCCGTCGCCGGATCCGGCATCAGGATCATGTCGGACTCGTTGATCGCCTTCCACCCGGCGATCGACGACCCGTCGAACATCGTGCCGTCCGCGAACAGATCCTCGTCCACGAGCGCGATGTCGAAGGTGACGTGCTGCCACTTGCCCCGCATGTCGGTGAACCGCAGATCGACGTACTTGACGTCGTTATCCTTGATGGCGTTCAGCACATCCTTGGCAGTTTTCATGAGAACTGGGCCCTCTTCTCCAACGCGAGCGGAAAGAACCCGGCAGAGCCGGGCGTTTGAATGACGGAACGGCTAGATGGCGTCGGGACCTGACTCGCCGGTCCGGATCCGGATGGCTTCCTCGACGCTCGATACAAATATCTTGCCATCGCCGATGCGGCCGGTCTGGGCGGCCTTGCGGATCGCGTCGACCGCGCGGTCCACGAGCTCGTCGGCGAGGACAATCTCGAGCTTCACCTTCGGCAGGAAGTCGACCACGTACTCGGCGCCGCGGTAGAGCTCGGTATGCCCCTTCTGGCGGCCGAACCCCTTCGCCTCCACCACCGTGATGCCCTGAAGCCCAACCTCCTGGAGGGCCTCTTTCACTTCGTCCAACTTGAAGGGCTTGATGATGGCTTCGATCTTCTTCATCGCGGGTGCGATCCGGTCCGGGCTCGGTCGCGCTCATAGCACCGGGTCTGACGTGCCGCCACGCTCATTGCCGCGTAGCCTCCGACGAAATGCCCTTTAGAAAGGCAGAACTTGCTCCTTTGCACGCCAACAAACCTGCCCTTGGGCACCGTCGACCAGGGGCGAGGTCAGTGAGCGGGCATCTCGTGCTCACCGCGGAGCAGATGCGGGAAGCGGACCGCCGCACCGTCGCGAGCGGCACGCCCGGGATCGAGCTCATGGAGCGCGCGGGCGCGGCGGTCGCCGATCGCGCGGCCCGGATGGCGACGCCCGGTCGCGAGGTGCTGCTGATCTGCGGGCCCGGGAACAACGGCGGGGACGGCTTCGTGGCGGCCCGGATCCTGTCCGAGCGCGGCCACCTCGTCCGTGTCGCGGCGTTGACGCCGACATCGGCGCTGCAGGGCGACGCGGCGGCGGCAGCCGCGCGCTGGACGGAACCTGTCGAGGCGGCGAGCGACGTCGAGCTCGGACCGGCCGACCTCCTGGTCGACGCGCTCTTCGGCACAGGGCTCGGGCGCGACCTTGAGGGCGAGGCCGCCGCGCTGGTCCGGCGAGTGAACGCGAGCGGGCGCCCCGTGCTCGCGGTTGATCTGCCGTCCGGGCTCGACGCGGATACGGGCGCGGTTCGTGGCGCCGCGATCCGCGCCGACGCGACCGTGACATTCGCGGCCCGCAAGCCTGCCCATCTTCTGCTCCCCGGCCGCTCGCTCTGCGGCGCGGTCGAGGTCGCCGACATCGGCATCGACCCCGATATCCTGCGGGGTGTCGGGGCGGACACCTTCGCGAACGAGCCCTCGCTGTGGGCGTCGGGGCTCCCGCGACCGCGGGTGGACGGGCACAAGTACGATCGCGGCCACGCGCTGGTCCTGTCCGGCGGACCTTCGCAGACGGGCGCGGCCCGGCTCGCG
>JAFAPJ010000238.1 GCA_019247255.1 Methylobacteriaceae bacterium
CGGAGGCGTCGGAACGCGTCAGGCGGCAGGAAATCGCGTTTCACCACGATGCCGTCGCGGTCGAAAGCTGCGCGATCCGCGGGCTCGAGGGTCGCGGCAAGGCGTGCGCGCCGCCTCGTCGCCATCTGGGCCGCGAGGCTCACGCGCGTGGCGTGCAGGCCGAGCCGATTGAGCGCGGGGCTGCCGAGGATCGGGTTCTTGGAGAAGGACTTGTCCGCCCCGAAGATGCCGGCCACCCAGAGGGGCGCGGCGAGCGCGGACAGGGCGGCGCGGGCGAGGCCGGGCCCGGGCGGATGCGTCTGTGCCATCGGGCCCTCAGATCAGCGAAAACGGGCGCGGACAAAAAGCCAGCACGGTCCGTGCGTCAACGTCGCAGGCATACCGAGGGCCGAGCCGCGCCGCGCCGCTTCATCCCATCACCCGGCCGTCCGGCCCCCGCGCCTCGTCGAGCGCTCGCCAGCCAAAGCGAAGCAGAGGCTGGGCGTCGGCCGCGAGGTCCGCGACCCGCTCCACGAGGTCGGGCCGGCTAATCTCCTCCGTCGAGAGCGGCCGACGCACCACCAGGGAGGTGAGCCGCACCGCGGCGACGATGTCGGGATCCGTCGCTCCCTCGCAGCCCTTCGGCGTCCGCGACACGGCGCCCTCGCGGCCGAGCGGGATGCCGGCCGCCGCGAGATGCCGCTCGGTCTCGCGGAAGGCGTCCGGTCGTGCCACGATCGCCGTGCGCAGAGCCGCGAGCTCGCCCGGCTCCGGATGGTAGAAACCGGAGGCGGCGAAGCAGCCTTCCGGGTCGATGTGAATGTAGAGGAGCCCCTGCGCCTTCTTGGTGCCGTCGCGCGTGAGCACGGCCCCGCCATTCGTCTTGTAGGGCCGCTTGTCCTTGGAGAAGCGGATATCGCGATGCAGCCGGAACACCGAGCTTTTCGGCTCGCCGCGCAGCGGGAGGCCGCGCTCGGCGCAAGCTGCCGACAAGGCGACCACGAACGCCTCGAGCGGAGCCTTGACCTCGGCTTCATAGAGCGCGCGGTTCTCCTCGAACCATGCCTTGCTCTGGTGGAAGGCGAGGGCGCGAAAGAAGTCGAGGGTGCGCGGGCCGAAGCCCCGGAAGCCGGACGCGTCCTCGGTGCGCTTGCGGGCGGCGGCTCTGGCCATGGCGGATCTCGTCTTGCCGGCCACGCTTAGACGAGCCGCCGTGGGCTGTCATGCTTGCGCGGCGCCGGGCCGCTTGCCGCCGCGGCAGGCTCGCGCGACAAGGGCGCCATGACCCTGCACGCGATGCCTCGGTCGGCGGAGGCCGCCGCCGAAACCCTCGTGACGCGGCTCGCCGACCGGCTCGGCGCCGCCCACGTGGTCACCTCCGCGGACGATCTCGCTCTGCATCTGCGCGAGGAGCGCGGATTGTATCAGGGGCGCGCCACGGCTCTCGTGCGTCCGGGCTCCGCCGAGGAGGTGGCGTACACGGTCCGCAGCGCGGCCGAGCTCGGGCTGCCGATCGTGGCCCAGGGCGGCAATACCGGGCTCGTCGGCGGCGGCGTGCCGTATGGCGGGATCGTGCTGTCGCTCCAGCGGCTGAACCGCATCCGCGAGATCGACCCCGTGAACGCCACGATGGTCGTGGAGGCCGGCTGCATCCTGGCCGAAGTCCAGGCGGCCGCCCGGCAGCACGGGCTCCTGTTTCCACTTTCGCTCGCGAGCGAAGGGTCGTGCCGGATCGGCGGGAACCTGGCGACGAATGCCGGCGGCACCGCCGTGCTGCGCTACGGGAACGCGCGCGAGCTGGCGCTCGGGCTCGAGGTCGTGCTGGCCGACGGCCGGATCTGGAACGGCCTCTCGGCGCTGCGCAAGGACAACACGGGCTACGACCTCAAGCACCTCTTCATGGGCTCCGAGGGCACGCTCGGGATCATCACGGCTGCCGTCCTGAAGCTCTTTCCACTGCCGCGGGCGCGCGCCACGGCCTTCGTCGGACTGCCTTCGCCAAGCGCGGCGCTTGCCCTGTTCGAGCGCCTGCGGGCCCGGGCGGGCGAAGCGCTCGTCGCCTTCGAGTACATGCCGCGCTTCGCGCTGGAGATCGTGCTCCGGCACGTGCCGGGCGCGGTGAAGCCGCTGGCGGACGGGCACCATTCCTACGCGCTGGTCGAGCTCGCCTCGCCCAACCCCGATGCGGAGCTCGCGGGCGCGCTCGAAGAGGCGCTGGGTGCAGCGCTGGAAGAGGGGCTCGTCGAGGACGCCACCGTCGCGGCCTCGGAGGGTCAGCGCGCGGCGCTCTGGGAGCTGCGGGAGCGGCTGTCTGAGACTCAGGGCCGCGAGGGCGGCTCGATCAAGCACGACATCTCCGTGCCGGTGTCGCGGGTCGCCGAGTTCATCGACGAGGCGAGCGCCGCCTGCGAGGCCGCCATGCCCGGTCTGCGGGTCTGCGCCTTCGGCCATTTCGGCGACGGCAACATTCACTTCAACCTGTCGCAGCCCGTCGGGATGGACAAGGCCGCGTTCCTCGCGAGCTGGGAGCGCTTCAACCGCATCGTTCACGACATTGTCGCCCGCATGCACGGCTCGATCGCGGCCGAGCACGGGATCGGCCT
>JAFAPJ010000245.1 GCA_019247255.1 Methylobacteriaceae bacterium
TGCGCACGGATTTCCTGTTCCGGCTCGCGAACCAGCAGGGCGCGATCGTGGTCGGGACCGGCGACCTGTCCGAGCTCGCGCTCGGCTGGTGCACCTACGGGGTCGGGGACCAGATGTCCCACTACAACGTCAACGCGGGCGTGCCGAAGACGCTGATCCAGCATCTCATCCGATGGGTCGTCGCGTCTGGCCAGTTCGAGCAGGGCGCCGGGATCGACCGGACGCTGCTCGCGATCCTCGACACGGAGATCTCGCCCGAGCTCGTCCCGGTCGAGGCGGGCGAGACGCCCCAATCGACGGAGGCGAAGGTCGGCCCGTACGAGCTGCAGGACTTCAACCTCTTCTACACGCTGCGCTACGGCTTCCGGCCCTCGAAGCTCGCCTTCCTGGCGCTGCAGGCCTGGGCCGACGCCGCGTCGGGCGATTGGCCGCCCGGCTTCCCCGAGGGCCGGCGGCGCGCCTACGACCTGCCCGAGATCCGGCGCTGGCTCGAGGTGTTCCTGCGCCGGTTCTTCGCCTTCGCGCAGTTCAAGCGCTCGGCCCTGCCGAACGGGCCCAAGGTGGCGGCCGGCGGCTCGCTCTCGCCGCGCGGGGATTGGCGTGCGCCCTCGGACGGAAACGCGGCCGCCTGGATCGCGGAGCTCGAGCGCAACGTTCCCCGCGCCTGACAGGCGAGGGCGATGGACGAGGGACTGACACGAGGGCCGCTGGGCCCCGGCGCGATCCATCTCTGCGTCGACATGCAGCGTCTCTTCGCGGAGGAGACGGATTGGCACACGCCCTGGATGGAGCGGGTCCGCCCGCAGGTGCGCCGGCTCGCGGAACGCTTCCCGGACCGCACGATATTCACCCGCTTCATCCCGCTCGCGCGCCCCGGTGAGGGGCGGGGGACCTGGCGCGGCTATTACGAGCGCTGGGCCTCGATGACGCTCGAACGCCTCGCTCCAGGCCTGACGGATCTCGTGCCCGAGCTCGCGGCGCTCGCTCCGCCGGGCGAGATCATGGACAAGCGCGTCTACTCGCCCTGGCTCGAGCCGCGGCTCGAGCGCTCGCTCGCCGAGCGCCGGGCCGACACGGTCCTGGTGACGGGCGGCGAGACGGATGTCTGCGTGCTCGCGACCGTGCTCGGCGCGGTCGACCGCGGCTTCCGCGTCGTCGTCGTGAAGGACGCGCTCTGCTCGTCCTCCGACACGGCGCACGACGCCTCCGTGACCCTCTACCTCAGCCGGTACGGCCAGCAGGTCGAGGTCGCGACGGTCGACCAGGTCCTGGCGGCCTGGGGCTGACCGCGCGACCCTGGAGCGGCTGCCGCGCGGATGCGTGCCCGCTAGCCTCGCCCGCGCCCAAGAGGCAGATTTGGCGAATCGCGCGCGAGGGCCGGCATGGACGCCCTGTTCATCGGGCAGACCTATATCGACGTCACGTTCCTGGCGGACGCGCTCCCGACGGGCGACGAGAAGACGGTCGCGGAGGATTACGCGATCTCGTTCGGCGGCAACGCGGTCACCGCGGCCTTCGCCTGCGCGAAGCTCGGCCTCGCTCCCGACCTCCTGACCTCGGTCGCGGATGATTGGCTGGGGCGCATGTTCCTGGACATGGCCGCGCGCTACCGCATCTCCGTCCATCATCGGAAGGTGCGCGAGAGCTCGCTCTCCTTCATCATGCCCCGCGCCGGCCAGCGCGCCATCGTGCGCTGCCGCGACGACGCCTACCTCCATCCGGTGCCGCCCCTGAACCTCGCCGGCTGCCGCGGGCTCCATCTCGACGGGCACCAGCCCGACGCCGCGATCCACTACGCCAAGACCTGCCGGGAGGCCGGGATCCTCACCTCGCTCGACGGGGGAGGGCTGCGGGCGAACACGCACGAGCTCCTCGCCTTCATCGACGTCGCGGTCGTGGCCGAGCGCCTGTGCGAGCAGATGGAGCTCTCGGCCCCTGCCATGCTCGAATACCTGCAGGGGCGAGGCTGCCGGATCGGCGGCGTCACGCAGGGGGAGGACGGGCTCCTCTGGTTCGACGAGACGGGCGCACGCCACCATCTCCCGGCGCTCGCCGTGCCGCGGGAGCGCGTCGTCGACACGAACGGGGCGGGCGATATCTTCCACGGCGCCTACATGTATTCGGCGCTGGCCGAGCCTCAGCGGAGCTGGCGCGAGCATTTCAGCTTCGCCCGTGCGGCCTCCGCCCATGCCATCCAGCGGCTCGGCAACGAGGCGAGCCTGCCGACGCTCGCCGAGGTCGCGGCGAGCGCTGCCGCCCTGCCGGAGCGAAGTACCTCGACGCCGGCCGGACGCGACGGCGCGACGGTAACCGTTTGGTAAACCGGCATGGTTATCGATCGCTGAAGGGGCGGTCGGAACCAGCGCCATGTCACAGAACGAGATCACCCTCCCGCCATCGGGCGGCGACGCGGCCGAGACGGTCGTCGCGAGCGAGCAGGCCGCGGCCCGTGAGCCGATCGCGACGAGCGAGCCTGCGCCCTCTGAGGCGAAGCCGGACGTCGCGCCGGCTTCCGCTCCCGTCCTCGAGGCCGCGACAGCTCCTGCAGCCGAACCTCCGCCACCCTCGGCGTTCGCGGCCAAGCCGGCGGGCGCCATCGCGGCCGCGCTCCGCCACGCCGAAAGCCACGTCCGACCCTACGCGAAGCCCGCCGCGGCTGCGGCCGCGATCCTCGTCGCACTGGGCCTGGGCTATGCGACCGGCGCCTCCCGATCCGGCCACGGCCAGAGCGAGATTGCCGCCCAGCGCCTTTCCGAGGCCGCGGCCGAGTTCCGGTCGCATGGCGAAGACCTCGCCCGCGTCGCCGGCGAGGTGAAGGCCGTGAAGGTCGCCATGGAGGCGCTTCGCGACCGTGCCCGGACGGATCCGGCCGCTGGCAAGGCCCAGGTGCAAGCCGTCGATCGGCTCGCC
>JAFAPJ010000248.1 GCA_019247255.1 Methylobacteriaceae bacterium
TCCCGCTTGGGCGAGCTTGGCTTGAGGCCGAAGCGGCCTGGCCCCGAGCGAGCGCGCGCGTGAACCGTCCTCCCGATCACCCGCGACGGGCCGAGCTCAACGACGAGGTGCATGCGCGCCCGCCCGAACCGATCGCGGCGCCGGCCCGCATCTCGTACCTGGCGACCATCTCGGACCCCGCCCGGCGCGCGGCCGACATCGAGGCTTTGGCGAGCCTCGCGGGGCGGCTCGGCGCCGCCATCCCGCCCCGGGAGGCGAACCACTACTCGGCCGATCTCGGCTCCTTCCGGCTGAAATGGGAGCGGCATACCGAGTTCACCCGCTACATGTTCATGGTGGGCGGCACCGGCCCCGATCCCTTCCAGGAGCCCGCGCTCGCCTTCGTGCCGCGCGAGGTCGTGGCGGGGCTGCCCGGGCAGGTCATCGCGGCCTCGCACGTCGCGATACGGCCGGCGAGCGAGGAGGAGCTCGATCCCGACGCTGTCGCGGATCGCTGGTTCGGCGGCGCCGCGCTCATCGGCTCGGCGGTCGGGGGCGAGGCCGCGACGGCCTACACGGATTTCCGGATCCAGCCGGACGGATTCACCCGCTTCCTGATCCAGGACCGGCATCTCGCGCCCCGGCAGGCGGGGCGGCTCATCCAGCGCCTCCTCGAGATCGACACGTACAAGACGCTGGCTCTCCTCGCGCTCCCCGTCGCGCGCGACCTCGTACCCTTTCTCAAGCAGGCCGAAAGCGACCTCGCCGCGATCACGAATCGGCTGGCGGACGGCACGAGCCAGGAGGAGGCCGTGCTCCTGGAGCGGCTGACTCGGCTCGAGGCCGAGATCGAGAGCCGGGGCGCCGAAAACCTGTTCCGCTTCGGCGCGTCCGCCGCCTATTACCGGCTCGTCGGCCAGCGCATCCGCGAGCTCCGCGAGACCCGGATCGAGGGGCTGCAGACCTTCGGCGAGTTCGTCGAGCGGCGCCTCGCGCCCGCCATGTCGACCTGCGACGCCGCCTCGACCCGCCAGGCGGACCTGTCCGGGCGGATCGCGCGGGCGAACCAGCTCCTGTCGACCCGCGTCGAGGTTGCGCGCTCCCGGCAGACGAACGAGGTGCTGCACTCGATGAACCGGCGCGCGCAGCTTCAGCTGCGGCTCCAGGAAACGGTCGAGGGCCTCTCGGTCGCGGCGATCACCTATTACGTGATCGGCCTCCTGGGTTACCTGTTCAAGGGGCTGAAGCCGCTCGGCCTCGACGTCAATCCCGAGATCGCGATGGCGGTCTCGATCCCGATCGTCCTCGTGCTGGCCGCCCTCGGGATCCGGTACATCCGGCACACGGTCCAGCGCCAGTCGCAAGCGGCCGAACGCGGCGGCTGAGCCGACCGATCATCGCGGACCTGCGCCGGTCCGCACCGGCCGTGATCGGTCGCGAACGGACTGAACCTGCGTGAACCTCGTTCGTTAGCGTGCGGACTCCCGACGCTCTCGCAGGTTCTCTCTCATGGATAACGCCACGCTTCTGCCGTCCTTGAACCTCTTCACCTTGATCGCCGTCCTGGTGCTCCTGGTGCTGTCCTTCGCGTACTTCCTGCGTAAGCGGCGCAACCGTCAGGCCGCGAGCCATGCACTTGGCATCGACGACAGCAAGCCGTCGAACACCTTCCGCAGCTAGCGCAGCGCGCGCGGCATTCGGAACGGCAGCATGGCCTGCACGACCGGTCGCGTGAACCGGTCGAGCGACAGGCTCTCGTGCATGCCGAAGACGGTCTCGCCGAAGAGCGAGGTCTCGAGCACGGATCGCGCGTAGAACGGTCCGTCCTCGAGCGTGCGCCGGATGAGCGGCGCGTGCCCCTCGTCGGCGCGGGTCTCGCGCTCGAGGCGCCAGAACGTCCTGGGCAGGCTTGCGGCCGGGGGCGGCTCCTCGTCCCGGACGCTCCCGTCCGGCCCGAAGCGGAGCGCGACGGAGGCGGCCTCGCCGGAGCGGCGCACGACGTCGTAGAGCACGGCGGCCCCGTCCCGCAGCGTCGCTCGCGACCAGTGCCAATGCGCGAAGGCGGATGCGAGCGGTTCGTCGCCGTCGTTCGTGTCGAGATAGCCTTGCCCGCTCCAGGACAGGCCGGGCTCGTCGAGCTCGACCTCGACCCGGGCGCAGGGCGCGATCGGCCACCAGCGATGCCGGTCGCGCGCGTCAAGGTCGAAGACCTGGTCGGCGAGCGCGACGGGGTGCAGGCGCACCGTCCCGCGCAGCCGGCGCGGGATGGGCGCCGTGACCTCGTCGATCCGGATCTCGAGCGAGGAACCGGTCCAGGCGAGGCGCGAGCGCCCGAGCGAGAGCGTCGTCCGGTCGCGCGCGAGGTGGCGCCGGCCGCGCTCCGTGCAGGACCAGGACGGGCCCGACGCCCCGTAGAGCGCGACGTTCAGCGCGCAGAAGTCGAGCGGGTCGGCGGCCGCGTCCCCGCGCCGGGCCCAAGCGTAATAGGGCGAGAAGACGCTGCCCACGAAGGCGATCAGCGTGATGCCGGAGCGCCCGTCGTCGCTGAGCGCGTCGACATACCACCAGGCATAGCCGCCGGGCGGGACGTCCTGGTCGAAGCGAGGTCCGCCGCGAGGCTCGAAGCCGCGAGCAGGCCGGAGATCGCCGCCATCGGGACGCCGGGCCCCGGATGGGTGCTGCCGCCCGTGAGGTAGAGGCGCGGCACCCGGCTCCGGGAGCCAGGCCTGCGGAAGGACGCCATCCAGCCGTGCGAAGCCGGCCCGTAGAGCGCCCCGCCCGTCCCCGGAAAGAGCCGCGCGAAGGTCTCCGGCGTCGTGACGACGGTGGATTCGGGCCGGCGCCGCACGTTCAAGCCGCAGCGCTTCAGCCGCCGAAAGGTCCGCGTCTCGCATGGCTCGATGTCCTCTCGGGGATAGGCTCTGAGGTCGCCGTCGGCCGGCGCGTTGACGATGAGGAAGAGGCGCTCGGGCGCGCCGTCGGCCCGTCCCGGATCGGAGCGGTCCGGCGCGCAGAGATAGACGGTCGGGTCGGGAGGCAGGCGGCCCTGGCGGAGAGCCGCGAACTCGGCCGCGTAATCGTCGGAGAAGAACACGTTGTGGTGCGCGAGCGGGAACCCGTCCGTTTCCGCGACGAGCGACCAGGTGCAGGCCGAGAGCGATCGCCGGGCGGGCGGCGTCGCGTCCGCGGCCCGGGCGGCCGCGCGCCCGAAGAGGCCGGAGCCCAGCGCCGAGATGTCCGCGTTGGAGACGACCGCCTCGGCCTCGACGGTCTCGCCCGAGCGGAGCCGGACACCGCTCGCCCCCGCCCGGCCGACGCTGATCTCCGCGACCTCCTCGCCGCAGCGGAAGCGGACGCCGTGCCGCTCGCCGAGCCGCACGAGCGCGTCGACGAGCCGGCGCATGCCGCCCGGCAGCGCCCAGACGCCTTCCCGCTCGACATGAGCGACGAGCATGAGCGTCGCGGGCGCCTCGAAGGGCGATGAACCGCAATAGGTCGCGTAGCGGCCGAAGAGCTGACGCAGGCGCTCGTCGCGGAAATGTGTCCCGAGCGCGCGCCAGAGCGTCACGAAGGGCGAGATCCCGGCGAGCGCGCCCATCCGATGCGGGCCGATGCGCCGGACGAGCCCGGGCAAGCTCGGTCGACTCTGGCGCATGAAGGTGGCGTCGAGGGTCGCGTGGATGGCGCGGGCCCGGTGCGCGAAGCCGCGATAGGCTTCCGCCTCGCGGGCGCCCGCGAAATCTCCGACCGCGTCGATCGTGCGCTCGAGGTCGGCGAAGAGGTCGAGCCGCGCGCCCCCGGTCCAGGCATGGCGCGCGAGAACCTCCAGCGGCTCCGGCGCGACCTCGGCCTCGAAGGAGGAACCGGCGCCCTCGAACAGCTCGTCGAAGACGCCCCGCATGGTGAAGACCGTCGGGCCGGAATCGATCCGGGCGTCGCCGATCGCGAGCGCGCGCAGCTTGCCGCCTGGCGCGCCCGCGCGCTCGAAAACCGTGACGGCGAGCCCCCGCCGCGCGAGCTCGATCGCGGCGACGAGCCCGCCGATCCCGGCCCCGACGATGGCCACCCGAGGCTCCCGCAAGCGGGCCTCCTTGCGCAGGGCGCGGCGTTGACAGCCTCGCGAATGTAACGACTATCTTACATTCAAAGCTGTCCAGTTCAACTGACAGGAGGCGCGGATGCGCGACGACCGGATCGAGACGGGGCTGAGGGAGGCGCTGTCGCTCGCGGAAACGGGTGCGCCGCCCCGGCTCGCGGCCGCGCTCTGGCACAGCGTCTTCCCGGGCGGCGCGCGCCTGCGCCCCCGCCTCGCGCTCGCCGCCGCTGCAGCCTGCGGCAATCGCCATCCGGCCCTCGCGCTCGGCAGCGCGGTCGCGATCGAGCTCCTGCACTGCGCATCCCTGGTCCACGACGACCTGCCCTGCTTCGACAACGGGCAGGTCCGCCGCGGCCGCCCCTCCGTGCAGGCGGCGTTCGGCGAGGCGCTCGCGGTGCTCGCCGGCGACGCGCTCATCGTGCTCGCCTTCGAGACGCTCGCCCGAAGCGGCGTGAGGAGCCCATCCCGCATGGTCGAGCTCATCGGCCTCGTCGGGCGCGCGGTCGGGATGCCGGGCGGCATCACGGCCGGGCAGGCCTGGGAATGCGAGCCCTTCGTCGAGCTCTCCGAGTACCACCGGGCGAAGACCGGCGTGCTCTTCGCGGCCGCGACCGCGGCGGGCGGCGCGGCCGGCGGCGGCGACGCCGGCGCCTGGTGGCTCCTCGGCGAAAGGCTCGGCGAGGCCTACCAGGTCGCCGACGACATCCGGGACGTCGCGGCGGATCCGGCCGAGCTCGGCAAGCCCGTCGGCCGCGACAAGGTCCTGGGCCGCAGGAGCGCGGTCGCCGAGCTCGGGCTCGAGGGGGCGCTCGACCGCTTCGACGCGCTTCTCGGGGAGGCGGCCGCCGCCATCCCGGCCTGCCCCGGCCGGGCCGCGCTCGAGACGCTGATCGTCGCGGAGAGCCGCCGCTTCGTGCCGAAGACCGTCGCCCGGGTCGCCGCATGAGCGCGGTGCCGGGTCGCCCCGCCCTCGCGACCCCGCCGCATCCCCGTCCCGGCCTCACGGACCGGGTCCTCGCCTGGCGCGACGCGCTCCTGGTGTCGCCCGCCTTCCATCGGCTCGCGACCCGGCTGCCGCTCGTGAGGTGGATCGCGCGCCGGCAATCGCGCCGGCTCTTCGACCTCTGCGCCGGCTTCGTCTACGCCCAGGTTCTCGCCGCCGCGGTCGAGCTCCGGCTGTTCGAGCTTCTCGCCGCCGAGCCGCTCGCCCCGGAGGCCGTCGCAGCCCGGACCGGGCTCGCGCCTGACGCGGCGTTGCGGCTGTGCGGCGCCGCCGCCTCGCTCGGCCTCCTCGAGCGGCGAAGCGGCGGTCGCTTCGGCCTCGGCCTCCTCGGCGCCGCGACCCTCGGCAATCCGGGGGTGGCCGCGATGGTGGCGCATCACGGCGCGCTCTACGCCGACCTCGCCGACCCCGTCGCTCTCCTGCGGCGCGGAAGCGGCGACCGGCTCGCGGCCTTCTGGCCCTATCGCGGCGCGTCCGGCCCCGCCGAGGCCGACGCCGTCCTGCCCTACACGCGGCTCATGGCGGTCTCGCAGCCGCTCGTCGCGGACCTCATCCTCGACGCGTATCCGGTCGCCCGTCACCGCGCGATCCTCGACGTCGGCGGAGGCGACGGCGCCTTCCTGGAGGCTGCGGCCCGCCGCGCGCCGGCGCTGCGCGCCACGCTCTTCGACCTGCCCGCGGTCGCCGAGCTCGCCGGGGCGCGCTTCGCCCGCGCGGGGCTCGGGAGCCGCGCCTTCGCGACGGGAGGCGACCTCCGGCAGGACCCCCTGCCGCGCGGGCACGATCTCGTGACCCTCGTGCGGGTGCTCCACGACCACGACGATTCGGGCGCGCTCGCTCTCCTGCGGGCGGTCGCGGCCGCGCTCCCGCCCGGCGGAACGCTGCTCGTGGCCGAGCCGATGGCCGGGCTCGCCGGCGCCGAGCCGGTCGAGGCCTATTTCGCCTTCTATCTCCTGGCGATGGGGCAGGGTCGGCCCCGCAGCCCGGCCGAGCTCTCCGGTCTCATGCGCCGTGCGGGCTTCGAACGGATCCGCCGCGCCCGCACGGCCAATCCTCTCCTCGTCAGCCTCCTGGTCGGAAAACTGCCCGCGAATGCGTCAATTCGCATTGACAGTTGAGAGCGTCAGGCTAACGTCACACTCTCGCCTCGAACGGCGGAGGTCTCCATGGACGCCATGGCTGTCGTGATCGAAGCGCCCCACAGGCTCGATCTCGCGCGCCTCGCGCTCGATCCGCCGGGTCCCGGCGACATCGTGGTCGAGATGCGCCACAGCGGCGTCTCGACCGGGACGGAGCGCCTCCTGTTCACCGGGCGCATGCCGGCCTTCCCGGGCATGGGCTATCCCCTGGTGCCGGGCTACGAATCGGTCGGGGAGGTGGTCGAGGCCGGTTCCGCCTCGGGCCGCCGCGTCGGCGAAACGGTGTTCGTGCCGGGCGCGCGCTGCTACGGGCCGGTCAAGGGCCTGTTCGGCGGCAGCGCCGAGCGGGTCGTCCTCACGGGCTCCCGGGCGCTCCCGGTCGATCCCGGCTTCGGTCGCGACGGCGTGCTCCTCGCCCTCGCCGCGACCGCCTACCATGCCATCCAGGACGGGCCCCGCCTGCCCGAGCTCATCGTCGGGCACGGGGCGCTGGGTCGCCTTCTCGCGCGCATGACGCTCCTTCAGGGCGGCTCGCCGACCGTGTGGGAGCGCAATCCCGCCCGCGCCTGCGGAGCCCTTGGCTACCGGGTCGTGCTGCCGGACGAGGACGAGCGCGCGAATTACGGCGCGATCTACGACGTCTCGGGTGACGCTTCGCTTCTCGACGCGCTCGTCGCGCGGCTCGGCCATGGCGGCGAGGTCGTGCTCGCGGGCTTCTATTCCGAACCGCTCGCCTTCGCGTTCCCGCCCGCCTTCATGCGGGAGGCGCGCCTGCGGGTCGCCGCGCAATGGCGCGAGGCCGACCTCCTGGCGGTCCGCGACCTCGTCGAGAGCGGAAAGCTCTCGCTCGCCGGGCTCGTCTCGCACGACCACCGGGCCGTCGACGCGGCGCAAGCCTACCGGACCGCCTTCGACGATCCGGCCTGCCTCAAGATGGTTCTCGATTGGAGCCGCGCATGAACGCGATCACGCCGATCCCCATGGCCGACCGGCTGCGCGCGGAAGCCGCGATCGAGCCGGATCCGGTCTCGACCGAAGAGGCCAAGAAAGAGACGCAGATCATCGCGATCTACGGCAAGGGCGGGATCGGGAAGTCCTTCACGCTCGCCAATCTCAGCTACATGATGGCGCAGCAGGGCAAGGAGGTCCTGCTCATCGGCTGCGACCCGAAGAGCGACACGACTTCGCTGCTCTTCGGCGGGCGGGCCTGCCCGACGATCATCGAGACCTCGGCCAAGAAGAAGCTCGCGGGCGAGGAGGTCCGCATCGGCGACGTCTGCTTCAAGCGCGACGGCGTCTACGCGATGGAGCTGGGCGGGCCCGAGGTCGGTCGCGGCTGCGGCGGCCGCGGCATCATCCACGGCTTCGAACTCCTGGAGAAGCTCGGCTTCCACGATTGGGGCTTCGACTACGTCCTCCTCGACTTCCTGGGCGACGTCGTCTGCGGCGGCTTCGGCCTGCCGATCGCCCGGGACATGTGCCAGAAGGTGATCGTGGTCGGCTCGAACGACCTGCAGTCGCTGTACGTGGCGAACAACGTCTGCTCGGCCGTCGAATACTTCCGCAAGCTCGGCGGCAATGTCGGCGTCGCCGGCATGGTGGTGAACAAGGACGACGGCACGGGCGAGGCCGCGGCCTTCTCCGAGAAGGTCGGCATCCCGGTCCTCGCGACCATCCCGGCGAACGAGGACCTGCGCCGCAAGAGCGCGAACTACCAGATCGTCGGCCGACCGGACGGCCCCTGGGGTGCGCTCTTCGGTGAGCTTGCGGCGAATGTCGGCACGGCCCCGCCCGTGCGTCCGACGCCGCTGAGCCAGCAGGGCCTGCTCGACCTTTTCGACGCGAAGTCCGTCGGGCGCGACGTCGTGCTCGAACCCGCGACGCTCGAGGTGATGTGCGGGGTCTCGCACCTCGCCAAGCCCTCCCTCGAGATCGTCTACGACGCGGTCTGAGCGGGATGAGCACGCATACCCTCATCCGCGACGGCGCTCGCCTGCGGGCGCCCGATCCATCCCCTGAAGGGGTGGGATCCATGGCGCTTCCGACGGCTGGAATCCTGGAGCCCGG